>JAZUJJ010000074.1:0-46571 GCA_045642725.1 Acutalibacteraceae bacterium | reverse complement strand
CTGACCAGCCTGTGAAGGTCTTGCCTGCGGGAGCAACAACTGCTTCTGCGCCGGGAAGAGTGATAGTTGCGTCGGAAGTGGTTACTGAGCTTGTGAAGCCCTGTGCAAAGGTGCCTTCACCTGCTGCGTAAGTGATGGTTGAACCGGAATCAACTTCACCGGGGTTGCCGATGATGAAGGTATGGTTAGCGTCATCAAAAATAAGATTGAGGTTTTCAAGTTCATTATTTTCAACAGCGTCTGTATCCGCTACTTTCCAATCCGGGGAAAAGTTCATAAAGTTATGGTTACCCATGGATTCATTCCATGTAGCTTCATCAAGGCCTATGTAACCGAGTGCTCCGTTGGGAACATAGTTTGCTGTCTGTTCTCCGCCGTAGGTAGGTTCATCTGTTGAACGAACAAAGAATTTGAACTCATAGCACCATTCATCAGATGTTGCGGGTGTACAATACTGTACACCGCTTGTAACGCTCGTCATGAATCCTGCCTGAAGGTAATCAAAGCTCATTGCAGTTGCTATCGGAAGACCGGAGCTTGACTTTTTATACTCGGAAGAAATTCTTGCAGAGTTTACACATACATTCCACTGATGCTTCGGTGTCCAGTACTTTGATCCGCTTATTTTTGTTTTCCATGTTTGGCTTCCGAAAGGACTGTCGGGGTTAAAGCCTACCCAATAAAGGTCTTCCATATTAGGAGCAACTTCAGGTCCGCTGTATCCGTAGTTATCCAGACCGTCGGGATAATCAGCGATTTCCTTTGTGCCATTGTATGTAACCTCATAAGTATAAGGCACAATGTTAAAGAATTTTCTTGTGAAAAGAATATCCATGTTGCCGTAGCCGAGAGCATAGTTTGATTTCTGATAATATCTCATCATCAAGGGCATGCCGGGCTGAACATAATGGTCGGATAATTCAAAATAATCGTCGGGAATCATATCGGGCCAAATGATTGACTCATCATCCCATATTGCTTCATCCTCATCTGCAGCTTCATAATCTGCATCAGTAGCGATATGCATATCGCCGGCTGCTATGGCTTCCTGTATTTCCTCAGAAAGCTCATAAACTTCGATACCTACATAGAACCACGGATTTGCAGAAGCATCACCGTATAATTCTACGAGTTCATCATAGGATTTTATGCTGTATTCTTCTTCGGGGTCAAATGCTTTGTTCCAGTTTGTGCCGCCTACATGTGAATAGGAAGCACCGGCAACGGAACCGAGGCAGGAAAACATACCTAAGGCCATTACAAGCGCCATAAATGCACTTAAAATTCGCTTGGCATTTTTCATTTATCTTTCCTCCTAAATTTTTTATTTCTCCTCCGGCGGAAAAATTTCCGCCGGAGTTATTTCTGTTTTGATTCTGCGGAATAAATCTTAATCCATATATCCGCCGGTTACCTGGTTAACTGTCTTAACACCTGCCCACTGGCTCTGTGCAAGCTTGTTGTCAGATGCGTTGACTTTTGCATTACCGTCAAGATCAAGTGCGGGAAGGAATACGCATTCCGGAACGGAATTATCCGTGAAGCAATAACCGTCTCTGTTAGCAACATAGAGACTGTATGTCTTCTTATCGGTTGCATTGATATTGCCGTCACCGTTAAGGTCACCACGGAAAGCAAGAATATAAATAGCCAATACTCTACCGTCTTTTGAATCCTTAATTATAGCAACTGAGCCGGAGGATGCTTTACCCTTTGCACCGGGAATCAGTTCAAGTTCACATCCGTCAAGAGTGAAGATTCCGTTCGGATTTTCAGGGGTTACAACAAGATCTGCTTCGGTGCAGCCTCTGGGAAGTCCGTAAATTACACCGTTGTAAGCAATGTTATTGTTATTATAGTTGTAGGTAAGTATATCAAATGTGCCAAGGAATGTGGTGTTGACAACAGGTGAAACAAAGCCTTCACCGCATTCAAATTTAGCATTTGAATTTACATCAAATGTTGCTTCATCTCCGCCTTCGCCCTGGCCATAAGGAAGAAGGCCTTCTTTAGCAACTCTGATTGCCTGGATAGCGCTGTCGATCTTGCCCTGGTCGGCACTGCCGAGACCGAGACCGTTATCACGGTCGTCAATCATCTTCTTACCGGCTTTAAGAGCTGTAAGGTAAGCAGCGTATGTATCCTGGTTGTAGATGGTCTGCTCAACTGCTTCGTCGGGATTGAAGCCGGAGTTTGCTGAATAGCCCCAACCGTCTGCATTAGCGTTGATGAAAGCTACCTGAGTACTGATTTCGGCTTCAAGAGCTGAATAATCAGCAGCGGGAAGGAGTTCCTTCCAGGTCTCAATAAGCTTGTTCATAGCAGTGTTGATTTCATCGGGATTTGCCTGATCGTTTGCAAGTACTTTGCCTGCAAAGGTCTTGGCGTTGCTGTAAGCGGTCCATGAACCTGATGAATAACCGCTCATTACTTCGTTACCGAACTGAGTGTAAGCTGCCTGGAGCTTTCTGTTGTCGCCGGCAACGGGGATAAGTCTGTTGTAAGTAAGGTCGAGCATGTGAAGTGCATAAGCAGCTTCAACCGAGCTGATGGGCTTGGCAGCAGCAACCTGTGCATTATAATCAGCTACATTCTTGTTAATGAAGTTCTGCTTTTCGGCAGCAGTAAGGTCATTGAAAGCAGCCTCTGAAAGACCTACATACTTATACTCTCTGTTGATAAGGTCATTAGCATGGTTAACGGCCTTTCTGAAGGGAGTGAAGGTGTGAGAAACATAGTTGCAGGTTGAAACGAACTTGTAACCGTTCTCGTAATACTGAACAGGCTTCTGATAGTAAACGGTGGAGTCACCTGCTGTGTAGGACTCTCTTGTGTAGTTGTAAGGTCTCTTTGCGTTTACTGAATTCCAGATGCTTGCAGCGCCTGCGCTCTGCTCAAATCCGGGAATTGTGTTTGCGGCAAGATAAAGAGTCTTATAAAGCTCTTCATACTTGTTCATATTAGCGCTTGAGGAAGCAGCAATATGATTTGCGAAGTCATTACCGAAGGTCTTGGGAGGATATACAAAGCCGATAGCGCTGAGAAGTGCGCTTTCGTATGTTGACCAATAACCCTGACCGTCTGCTGTAAGTGTTTCGGAAGCGCGGTTTGCGCTGATGCAGGAATCAACAAGTCCGGGAAGACCGAAATCGTTGTAAACGTGAACCTTAGTGGTAACACTGCCTGTCTGGCCGCCTACATTGAAGGTTGCGGTAACAGTGTATTCACCGTCGGGTACATAGTACTGAGCGGGATCTGCAAGAGCCTTGAGACCTGTTCTGATCTTGAGGCCGTAGCTGTCAAGAACATACTTGCCGTCAGCATCTTTCTGATAATCATAGTCGTTTCTCTTTGCGTTGGGGTCAACAGCAAAGGGAGTGAAGACGTAGGTACCTTCTTTACCGTCAAGATCCTGGTCAACCTTTGCCTTCTTGGCTTTTTCCTGCTTATTGTTTGCTGCGACAGCAGCTGCATCATAAGTAACAAGGCTTGCCCAGTTGGTGTTTGCACCGCTTACGGAAACGCCGGTAACCTTAACATTTGCTGCAGTCTTATTATCCTTAACACGATAGGAAAGACCTTCGATTGAGGACAGGCCGCCTGTAATATAAAGGTTTGTGGGATAGCTGATAACTTTTCCGTTGATTGCTGCAGCACCGTTTGCACCCGTACTGTCATCATCCACAGCAGCGCCATTGGAAACATAAGTATAGGATGTAAGGGTCTGAGTTGTGCCGAGAGTCTGACCGTTTTCATCAGATACAGTATATTTAATGATTATCTGGAGGGTCTGACCGGCAAGATAACCGGAAAGGTAAGCGCCGGAGAAGGACTCACCGCCGGAAATCTTGGTAGCGCCGTTGGTGATACCTTTTATCTGAACATCACTGGTCGGGCCGGAAACGATATTAACAGCTGCACTGGAAATTGTGAAGGTGTAAAGTTTGTCAATCTTGCGCTTGAAATCATCATTCTTATCTCTGTAACTGGTGTTAACACCGCTTGAACCGTTGTAAAGAACGAAGTAAGTGCTTGCATCGTTACTGTTGATAGTTTCGGGAATGTAGTTTTCAAGTTCTTCAAAGTCCTGATTGTCCTTAAGTCCGAGAACAAGACAAACGATGGGAAGAGCTACATCGGCAATGAGCATACCTCTGCCGTTGATTGTACCGCCGTTGGCAGTATTCTGGCTCTTTGACTTGGTTGCGGAAAGAGTAACAATAAGGTCACTTGCCATCTTAGCAAGGTTTTCATTATTAAGAACGCTGTCGATAGTGGTGCAGGATTTCATGAATACATTGGGGAAGATAAGGTCAAAGACTCTGTTAAGAAGGTCAATGATTACAACCTCAAGGTTATCATAATTGAATGCACCGTCGGGGTTTCTCATGAAGATTGTGTAAATGTTATCGAAATCAAGATTTACGATGGGACGAACAAGGTAATCAAGTATGAAAGCCTTTGAAACGATAGGCTGACTTGCGATACCCTGATAAATCCAGGGACGGTTGTCGGGATTTGCCGTACTTGTATTATCCTGGTCGATGGGGATAAGTGCGTTAAGAAGTAAATCAAGATCACTCCAGAGTGTGTCTTCATTGAATCCGTTGTAAGCGCCGCCCTGATTGTCGCCTGTGAAGTCAACATTGAGCAGGCACTGATATGTATTGGACTGTGCACCGGTCTGAGTATTTCTCTGCTTTGCGGAAGCCCAGTTTGTGATTGCCCATGCGATGAGGGCACCTGCATTGGTACCGTAAACACCGCTATCACCCTGAACACCGAGAAGACCGGTCTGGTTCTTTGAACCGGAGTTGGTGGCGATATAGCCGTCACCGTATTTGTTGATTGTTGCATATTCGGTATCAAGCTCGCAGTTGAGTTTGAAAGCGGCAACATCAAGAAGGATTGCAAGAGCCTTGTCTATACATGCATCTGCATAGGCTTCATAGGTAGCATAAGAACCTATAAGAGGCTTGGTGTAATCAACACCGGGAAGGTCCTGAGCAGCAAGCTGGATGCAAGCTTCGAGACCGGCACCGGCAATAGTATTGGTTTCATCATTTTCGGGAATGAACATATAATCAACGCTGGAGTTGATTATTGCTCTGATGATGTAAGCAAGAACAGCCTGGTCACTCATTGCATCGATCTGAGCGGCAGTCTTGATTTCACCTCTGGCTTCGGCATACTTATCAAAGAATTCACCGCCGGTGATCTTGAGAACAAATCTGAGAAGCTGAATAATGTTGGGAAGAAGAAGGCTGTTGCCGCCGTCTGTCCAGGTAAAGCTGTAGGAAATTTCAGTATCGGTAGGATCTGTCCATGAATAAGTAGTAACCGCACCGTTTTCGGTGGAGGTTGCATTTACGATAGCCTTAACGAATTTGCCGGCATTGTGGTTGAGAGCCTCGATGAAGGTGCTGTAACCGTCAAGAGAAGCATAAGGAATATGAAGATTTTCGGGATTGAAAATCTTGTAAACTCCGCTGCTCTCATAGTCTATATCTTCAGGAGCTTTGCCGGTATAGAAATAGTCATACTCGGGGTTCTTGACTTTATTTCCGTCTTCGTCATACCATTCTGATTCGGGGTAATAGTAAGCGCCGTTTTCCCATTTAACATCCTTCTTCCACTTTTCGGTGTGAAGGTCGTCAAACTCATAACCCATTTCCTCACGAAGCCAGTTGGCTGTGATTCTGTTGAGAACGGGAACTGCAATGCCGTTGTAAGCAAGGAGCAGTAAGTTTTCAACAAGGTCATAGGTGGTGGGAAGTGCCTGAACATTAACCTTGGTATATGAGGGAGCAGGAGCTGCTGTGCCCTTGGTAACGCGGATAGCATCACCGAGACCGAAGGTTACCCACTCGTCGGGATGAACCCAACCGTAGTAATCATAGTTTGCAGTATCCATAGCGTCTGTAACGAGAGCACCTGCAGCGCTGCCGTCGTGGAACATATATTCACTGTAAACTACATTGGAATCCTTGTGACCTGCCTCATAGAAGAGGTCATCAAGCTGTTTCCACTCACCGAGTACAAGGGTGTTGAGTACATCCTGAAGGAAAATCATGGATGTGTTGTTGCCCTGATACTTTGCGGGGATTTCAAAGGTATCAAAATAGTCGTACTTCACTTTGTTGCCTTCGGCATCAACTGTATCGCCCATGCCGGTAACACCGTAGAGAAGACCGAAAATAAGTTCTCTTACGTTGAAGATATACTCACCGATAAGACCGTTGAGAATACCTACATCGATGGTGCCCATTGCATACTTGTAAACGATGTTTTCAACGCCGCCGATAAGATCAAGAAGATCCCAGAGAACGGTGATGTCGCCGTTGTATCTCTTTGTGAAAGCTGCGTTGGAAAGGCCGTTGTCAAGAGCCCACTTTGACTGGGTAAGTGCCTTAGCTGCGGTGGCAAGCTGACCTGCGTCACCGAGAAGACCTGCCGAAAGAAGACCGTCAACAGTTTTAAGCAATGAAGAAACACTCGTTACTGTACCGTCAACGCTTTCAAGCTCGAGGGTACCGACATAAATATCGATAACACCGAGATCGGCATCAACCAGCATACGGTCAATTTCATCAAGTGCCATGGATGCGTACTGGTCAATTGTGTAAACAGGGGCATTGGCGTCATCATAATTAAGATTTGCGTTGTCGCCTCTGTATGCTGAGTAACCGTCATTCTCGCCGAAAGCGGAACCGAGAACAGAAAGGGAACTCATCATCATCACAACTGCAAGTACAAGTGAAAGAATGCGGAGTGATTTTTTCATAGTTTACCTCCTTAAAAATTTGACTTTTACGGACAATAAATCTCCGAATTGACGCTCTGCTCAGAAATCAGAGCTCTGGATTCTTTGATTTTGAGCACTCGCCGCGACCGACCTCCCTTTTTGATTTCGCCAACGCCGTTCGCCGCGTTTTCCGGCTTAACGACACGGTGTCAATCCAAATTTTTATTGCCCACTCGCAGCCTCGGGAACCTCGCTGACCCTGTTTCAGGGTGCAAAAGTCCCTTTGACCGCCTTATGGTCTTTATTAATATACAAGATTTTGCGTCGATAGTCAATGATTTTTACTTAACTCAAAATAAATTTGTTCATTCCCGACAAATAAATTGTTTTCATTTTGTTCATTATTTCCTTAATTTTCGGCGGGGATTTTTTTGCGATATTCACAAATTTTTCACGCATTTTTTCACACTTTTCGGAGAAATTCCATATTCACGTCGTATCCGCCATATTTCGGCTGTGAAAACAGCATGTTGTCCCGCGAAAATTCCCGTGTCCGGAAGCCGGAAACGCCTCCGGATAATCCGGTGCAAAATATACCGTAATTTGTGCAATTTTTATTCTTATTCAGAATAATATTCTTCTCGTTTTTCTCAGAAATCCGCTATCTTTCGGCAGTATTATTATGTAATTTGAGAAATAAAACGCCACCTCGTAAAGTTTGTTTGCTTTACAAGGTGGCATAATTGCGTGTGTTGGCTGTTCTCTTTTATTTCAACGGTTATCTGTTGATGTTACAGCAAAATCATCTCATGTGTAAAGGTGATTGCCATTACAAAGCACGGAAATATTTCTTGAATGAACTGCCGTCGGAATTTTTGTACCTGTTAAGGCATAATCCGGCATTCATGAGCAGGGCTCCGGAATAGACCTCTCCGGTCTCATCATCAACATAATATTTGTCCTTATCGAGGCCTCTCAGCTTCAGATAAAAAGCATTTTCGGAGGATTTGCGCATTACCACGCTTGTGAGCAGAGCTTCGTTTTTATCCTGCGAAACAAACATCCAGGCAACCCGTCTGTCATTCTGATCGGGGGTGATAAGACGGTAAAGGTCTCCGCTGTGGATAATATCGTAATATTTGTGATATTCCCCTACCTGCTCTTTGACAAGCTCACGGTCTTCCTCGGTAAATTTGTTGGGGTCAAGCTCATAACCGAAGGTTCCCCAGAGAGCCACATTTCCTTTGGTATCAAAGCCTGCGCGTCTGCTTGCGGAAACATGAGCGCCCATAGCCGATGCGGGATAACACAGGGATGTTCCGAACTGAATACTCAGGCGTTCAATGGGGTCTGTGTTGTCGCTGCACCATATCTGCGGTGAATAATAAAGGGTACCGGGGTCAAATCTTCCGCCGCCGCCGGAGCAGTTTTCAAGCAGAATATCGGGGAAATCAGTGATAAGACGGTTCATGATTTCATAAGTGCCGAGAACAAATCTGTGGAAAACCTCTTTCTGTCTGTCTGCGGGAAGGCCGGCAGAACCGACTTCGCTGAGATTTCTGTTGAAATCCCACTTGACATAGGCGATATTATTCCCGGAAAGAACTTTATACATTTCGGAATAGATGTAATCCCTGACTTCCTTACGGCTGAAATCCAGTACATACTGATGTCTTGCAATGGATTTCTCTCTTCCCGGCACATGAATACACCAATCGGGATGTGCGCGGTAAAGGTTGCTGTCCCTTGAAATCATTTCGGGCTCGTACCAGATACCGAATTTCAGACCGAGAGCATTTATTCTTGCAATAAAGCTGCTCAGAGGGCCGCCGAGTTTTTCTTCGTTGACCTGCCAGTCGCCCAGAGCGGTTCTGTCCGAATCACGGTTTCCGAACCATCCGTCATCCATGACAAGCATATCTATTCCCAGCTCTTTCGCCCTTTCGGCAAAGGTAACGAGCTGATCCCCGGTGAAGCTCATTCCCGTTGCTTCCCAGTTGTTTATGAGCAAGGGGCGTTTTATATCCTTCCACTTTCCTCTGAAAAGATGTTTTGAGTAAAGCTTATGGAAAATCCGGCTCATCTTGCCGATACCGCCGTCGGAATAAACCATTACGACCTCGGGGGCATTGAATTCCTCGCCGGGCTCAAGCTTCCAGCCGAAGGCATCGGGGTTCATTCCCATCATAACACGGGTGCCGCCCTGCGGATCGACCTCTGCATCAAAGCTGAAATTGCCGCTGTAAACAAAATTGAAGCCGTAGGCATTGCCGTATTCTTCGCTTGCGTCATTATCAACAATGGCTCCGAAGGGATTGTGGGCGTGGCTTGAAGAGCCTCTTTTGCTTGAAATGCCCTGTCTTGCTCTTGAAAGCGGAAATCTGTCAACGGCTCTTTCTTTTCCCCATCTGCCGTAAAGGGTAATCATGTCAAAATCGTGGGTATTGAAGTCAACACATGAGCTGTAAAGTCTTTCTATATCAACGGTTTTATCCGAAGCGTTGATGATTTTTACCGAGCGGGTCATGGCGCTGAATTTTTCGAAAACAGTATAATAAAGCACTGTCTGAACGCCCGTAACACTGTCCTGCATAAGAATTTCGAGGGTCTGTGCATCGGCTTCATCGGTAACATAAAGAGCGGGCAGACCTTCAATGCCGGGCTTACCCGGATAAATTTTATGGGAAACATAACGCATATCCGTAACATTGTTTCCGTCGGCATTTCTTACGGCAAGTGCGGAGGCTCTGAAATCGCCCGCACCCTCACAGGGAAATTCAAAGGTGGAAACATCCGGCGAAAAACCGTCGATGTCAATATTGATATTCAGAGGTGCAAAGGAAGCAAATCCGCCCTTGTGCCAGTGATCTGTCACATTGGTGTCGGGTATGCTTGCTCCGTAGTAAAGATGAACAAGATAATTTTCATCAAAGACCCGGAAAATATAGCTTGAACCGGCTGTATCAAGCTTGAAAATTCTGCTTTCGCTGTCAAATGAAATCGGCATCAGAAGGCCTCCCTTTTGATTTTTTCAAGTATGTCCCTGTCGGCAGGACAAAATTCATAATTTTCGATTTCGTTCACCGTAATGAACCTGATGTCATTGTGCTCAAGAAGCTGAGGCTCATCTCCGGGCGCAAGCTCTGCATTGAATAATGTCAGACGGATTGTTATATCGGGATAAGCATGGTCAACCTGCATAAAAACGCTTCCGACCTTTATTTTTACTCCGATTTCCTCTGTGCATTCTCTGACAAGGGCTTCCTCGGGACTTTCACCGGGCTCGATTTTTCCTCCGACAAATTCCCAGAGCAGACCTCTTGCTTTATGAGCCGGGCGCTGACAAATCATAAATCTGTCGCCCCGCCGTATAAGAGCCGCCACAACCTGTGTCACAAACCTCACCTCCGCAGAAAATATAACACAAAATAAAGCGTTTGTCGAGAAAAACCGCAAATATTACAAATTGTAATTTACTGCTTTGAAATTGTTACAGATTTGTTCCCGAATTGTAATTAAAAAAGGGTGATTATTTTTTGTCGCCAAGGCTATAATATGCTTGTAATTAAGATTTTTCCGAGGCGGCTCCCCCGTCGCCTCTTACCATCCTTTCCTTTCATAGTTTTTATAGTTTAAAGGGCGTCTTCGTGCGAGGAAGACGCCCTTTAGCTATCTGTTTTTATTTAACACTTGATTTATATAAACAAAGTATGGTAAAATATGCGGTAATGACAGAATCATCCTTTTGAAGGGAGGCAGACCAATGAGCAAAATTCTTGTTGCCGACGATGAAGCTCTTATACGCAGACTCGTCTGTGATTTCCTCAAAAACTCCGGCTATGAGCCTGTTGAAGCCGTTGACGGTACCGATGCAATTATCAAATTCAAAGAAAATTCCGACATAAGCCTTGTGGTCTGCGATATTATGATGCCCGGTCTTGACGGCTGGGAGGTGTGCAAAAAAATAAGGGAAACAAGCTCTGTTCCCATTATTGTTCTCACCGCAAGAACCCAGGAATTTGACGAACTGGTTTCCTTTGAATCCGGTGCCGATGATTTCGTTACAAAGCCTTTCAGCCCGACGATCCTTGTCAAGCGCATTGAAGCTCTGCTTAAACGCTCCGCCGCAAAACCCGTTCACTCCAACGGAGAGATTTTCAGCGTTGACGGCCTTGTTTTTGACATTCCCGGCCACGCCGTTACCTTAGGCGGCAGAGAGCTTGAGCTGACCATAAAAGAATTCAACATACTCGAAAAGCTGATAAAAAATCCCGGCCGTATCTATTCCCGTGACAACCTGCTTGATGATATCTGGGGAATTGATTTTGAGGGCGATGCAAGAACCGTTGATTCCCATGTTGCCCGTCTGAGAACAAAGCTCGGCGTATGGGGTGAAGAGCATCTCAAAACCGTTTACGGTGCAGGCTATAAGATTGAGGTGAACAAGTCTTGAAAAAACTTGTTTCTCTCGTCACGGGCAAAATAAGAGTAAAGCTTTTTGTAATCATTTTTTCCATTATCGCCGTTTTTCTGATTCTTATCAGTCTTATTTCATATCCCGTGCTTTTCCGTGCATTCACGGCAAGCACTTACCATAAGCTCTGTGCCGTTGCGGACACTGTTGATTTGCTGATTCCCGACTCGGGAACATATTATTTCGACCTTTATTCTCTTTCCGAAAACAAAGGTGTCGATTTTGAAATTGCAGACCCCGACGGTTATCTGCTTTACACTACAAAGGGCTCCGGCTCTGCCATGAGCAGCTCGCATTTCGCTTCCTCCGGCTCAACAAGGTCGGAATATGCCGATTTGCTTACATCTTCAAAATACACCAAGGACTACGGCTACAAAAACTTTGAAATAAAGAAAAAGCCTGCCACAAATGCAGACTATTTCGTTTACCGTTATAATTTGTCAACGGGTGATTCGCTTAACATTTATTCTCCCGTTGCCGATGTTGAAAATGTTGTTGACGTTGCCGACAAGGTTTATTCCGTTTTCAGTATCGTCATGGTTGCCCTCATGGGTGCCGCATTCTTCTTTATCTCCAAGAGTTTCACTAAACCCGTGGAAGAAATGAACGATGTCACAAAGGATATGACTGCTCTCGATTTCGGCAGAAAGTGCGATAATTACGGTAAGGACGAAATCGGTGAGCTTGGCAGAAACATCAATATTCTTTCCGACACCCTTGATTCCACCCTTATGGATCTTAAGGATAAAAACGAGCAGCTTGAAAAGGATATTGAGCTTCGTCTTGCCCTCGACAATGCCCGTAAATCATTCATTTCCAACGTTTCCCACGAATTAAAAACCCCCATTGCAATTATTTCCGGTTATGCCGAAGGCCTTTATGAGGGTATCAGTGACGACCCCGTGGTCATAAAGGAATACTGCGGAATAATCAACGAAGAAAGCCGGAAAATGAATGACCTGGTGCTTGAATTGCTTGAGCTTTCCAAGCTTGAAAGCAAAACCGCGCCTTTTACTCCCGATTATTTTGACATCGGTGAATGCGTCGCTTCTATCGTAAGCCATCTTTCCCTTAAAACCGAAGAAAGCGGCATTGCCGTTGAAAACAATGTTCCCTTTGACCTTGAGTGCTTCGCTCAGGGAGATAAAATAGAAATCGTTCTCAAAAATTACATCACCAACGCCATTTCTCATTGCAGCGGCGAAAAGAAAATCATCATAAACAGCCGGGATGCCGGAAATTGTCTGCGCATAAGCGTTTTCAACACCGGAGAGCATATCTCCGAGAATGATCTGCCCGAAATCTGGGACAGCTTTTACCGCGCCGACAAAGCCCACGGCAGAAGTGAAAACCGCTTCGGTCTCGGTCTTTCCATAGTCAAGAGCATAATGACAAACCACAACTGCGCCTGCAATGTTGAAAACACGGAAAACGGCGTGGAATTCAGTTTTGAGGTTCCCAAGGATTCAAGTTATTATGATGCACAATAATTTCAGAAAAAGGATAATTTCACTTTCGGCGGCGGTCGTTGCTCTCTGCCTCCTGCTTACCTCCTGCTCCGGAGAAAAGCAAAAGGTCGGGGTCAAAACAATCAATTCCGTTTCCGCAAGAAATATCATAAGCTCTCCTTCGAAGGAAAAGAGCTCCGCTCATTTTGTGCGGGGCTATGATGCCTTTTCTCAGGTCATTGCCTCCTCCGGCCTTGTTGAGCTGTGCCTTGACAGTGAAACCGCTTCCGTTGCCGTTCATGATAAGACGAGCAATCTTTACTGGAGTGCCCTGCCGGTTGCGGCTGATGAAAGCTCTGCTTCATCCGACTGTGATGCAAGCATGGTTTCTCTTAAGATTATCGGCGGAACGGACATTTATCTTCTCAACAGCCAGGACAATTCCGTTGCCTATGACAAAGCCTGTGTTGATATAAATGACACCGGCGCCGTTTTCACCTATGATATATATTCCGACGCCTCCGTTGCCGCAAAAGAAAGCTTTTCGGCCAACGATATAGGCTTTCGTGTAAACCTTGATGTTTCTCTCGTTGACGGTAATCTCAATGTAAGCTGTACCTGGTCAAACCTTACGGGCAACAAAAATGCCTGTATTGAGGAAATCGAACTGTTCAATTACTTCGGAGCCTACAACGAAATGGATGAAAATAATTTCCTTCTCGTTCCCGACGGCTGCGGAGCAATTATCAGAACCTCCGTTTTTGATGAATCCTTTGAGTCCCTTTCTTTCCCCGTTTACGGCAATGACATTTCCGTTTCCGATTCAGCCTCAGGCAAAGCTGTCATTCCCGCTTTCGGCATCAAGAGAAAGGATTCAGCCGTTGCCGCTCTTGTCGATAACGGCGATGCGGTTGCCTGCATAAAAGCAGAAAAAGCCGCCGACCTCAACAGCTATAACAGAGTATATCCCGCATTCTGCATCACTCCGAGCGCTTATGAAAATCAAACTCTTTACATTTCAAATACAAGCACCGTTGAAAGCATCGGTATGTGCTACCGTTTCCTTTCCGGCATCAACGCAACCTACTCCGGAATTGCTTCTTCCTTAAGAGAACAGCTTATCAGAAATGCTGTTCTTTCCACAAAAACCATTGCCGCAACGGACTATCTGCCCTTCTTCGTTACGCTTACGGGCGTTGCTAAAAAGAATATCGGCAAATTCACATATATGGATGTGCTGACTGATTTTGAGGAAGCCAAGGATATGCTTGAGCGAATCAAAAACAAGGGAATCAACAATGTCAACGTCTGCTATAAAGCCGTACTTAAAGGCGGCACCGACCCGGTAGATATAAGCAAGAGCGGATTCCTGCGCAAAATGGGCGGCTCGGGTAAGCTCAGTGACCTTTACAGCTATATGTCCGGTCAGAAAATGGGGCTTTACATCGACATAGATATGCTTTCCTCTCCCGAAGAATTCACGGCGGGAAACGCATTAAGCATAACCAAAGAAAAAACCTCATATACTCCCGTCAGCGGAATTGCCGAAAAAGCAGGTGTAAACCTTTCCTCACGCTTCCTGCGCCGTATTTCCGGCCTTAAGAATGTCATTGCGGGTATTCTTGCCGACACAAGAGGTTATGATTTTACCGGCTTCTGTCTCAATGATGCCGGAAATATCCTTTATTCCGACTTTTCGCAGAACGGCATTCTCCGTCAGGAGGCTGCCGAAACCATAGCAGGTACGATTTCTCCCCTTTCAACAGGTCATTCCATAATGATAAACGGCGGCAATTTCTATATGCTGAAAAATGTTGATTCGGTTATTGAATTGCCCATGACCGCTTCCATGGCAAAAAGCGGCGCATACATCCCCGTTCCCCTTGTTCAGCTTGTGCTTCACGGCATTGCAGACTATGCAGGGGAGCCCATAAACACTCAGATAAACACAAAAGAGGCCATGCTCCGCTGTGTTGAATACGGCGCCTGCCCCCATTATCTGTGGAACTATACCCCCATTGCAGGCAACGGTGACGGAGATATTTACTATTACGATAACACCGTTAATTCCGCCGCAGAGTTTTACACAAGAGCCGGCAATGCCCTCAATGACCTGAGAAGTGCAAGAATGACCGACCACAGTGAGGTGGCACCGGGCATCTTCTGCACCGAATACGATTCGGGTGCCATGATTTATGTCAATTATACCAACAGGGATTATACCGTTCTCGGCCTTACGGTAGAGGCGGGGGATTTCCTGAGACTTAACTGATAAGGAGGTACACTATGCCTTATATCAAAACTACCGTCAGCACGGAAATCAGCGACAGCGCAAAAGAAAATCTCAAAAACAAGCTGGGTCAGGCCATTGCACTCATTCCCGGCAAAAACGAAAGCTGGCTTATGCTTTCCTTCCACGACAAGACCGATATGGCCTTCAGAGGAAGCACAGACGGGGATTTTGCCTATGTTGAGGTCAACATCTTCGGCACGACATCAAACGCCGCCTATGACCGTCTTACGGCCGCTATCTGCGAAATTATAAACGAAGAGCTTGCCATTCCTCTTTCGAACATTTATGTCAAGTATGAGGAAGCCGAGCATTGGGGCTGGAACGGCTCTAATTTCTGATATGAAATCCGACAGAAAACAGACGCTGCTGCTTATTGCCGCCGCCTTTGTCATCGCCGCGGTGCTTGCCGCCTTTAAGGTCATAGATTCTCCGTCATTTTCTCAGCTTGACGCCGTCAGCGTTACCCTGACACATGAGGAAACGGAGGTAAGCCGATATACGGGTACGGTAAATATCAACACCGCAACTCTCGAAGAGCTTATGACCCTTGACGAAATCGGAGAAGCAAAAGCAAAAGCCATAATCGAATACCGCACGGAAAACGGCAGCTTCAGCTCTGCCGACGAGCTTGCCGAAGTTGAACTTATCGGAGAAAAAACCGTTGAGCTCAACCGCGGGCGAATTACTTTTTAACTAAAACTCGAAAGAGTATTGAGGAGATACAGCACTATGGACAGAATCGAAATCAAAAAGATTTTTGAAAACCCCGCCGAATACGCCGACAAAAAAATCACCGTTTACGGCTGGGTAAGAACCATCAGAGATTCCAAGGCCATCGGCTTTGCGGAAATCAATGACGGAAGCTGCTTCAAGGGACTTCAGGTCGTTTTTGAAGCCGAAAAGGTTGAAAATTACAAGGATATCGCCAAGCTTAATGTCGGTGCGGCAATAAAAGTAACGGGCACTCTGCTTCTTACTCCGAACGCCGGCCAGCCTTTTGAAATAAATGCGGATGAAATTGCCGTTGAAGCAGTTTCAACCCCCGAATATCCCCTGCAGAAAAAAGGTCACTCCCGTGAGTTCCTTCGTCAGATAGCTCACCTCAGACCCAGAACAAACCTTTTCAATGCGGTTTTCAGAGTACGCTCAACAGCAGCTTACGCAATTCATAAGTATTTTATTGACCAGGGCTTCGTTTACGCTCATACACCTCTTATTTCCTGCTCCGACTGTGAGGGCGCAGGAGAAATGTTCAAGGTAACGACCCTTGATTTTGATAATATTCCCAAAACAGAAGACGGCAAGGTAGATTACACCGAGGATTTCTTCAAGAAGCCCGCTTACCTCACCGTTTCCGGTCAGCTTCAGGCCGAAACCATGGCTCTTGCTTTCGGAAAGGTTTATACCTTCGGCCCCACCTTCAGAGCGGAAAAATCATATACCCAGCGTCACGCTGCCGAATTCTGGATGATTGAGCCCGAAATGGCATTTGCAGACCTTGCAGATGATATGGACTGCGCGGAAGGCATGATAAAATACGCCATCAACTATGTTCTCGACAACTGCAAGCAGGAGCTTGAATTCCTCAATAAATTCGTTGAAAAAGGTCTTATCGAAAAGCTTACCACCGTTGCAAACTCCGATTTCGGCAGAGTAACCTATACCGATGCCGTAAAGCTTCTCGAAGAGCACAATGACGAATTTGATTTCAAGGTAAGCTGGGGCTGCGACCTTCAGACCGAGCATGAGCGTTACCTTACCGAAAAGATTTTCAAAAAGCCCGTTTTCGTAACCGACTATCCCAAAGAAATCAAAGCTTTCTATATGCGTCTCAATGATGACGGAAAAACCGTTGCCGCAGCAGATTGTCTTGTTATGGGTATCGGCGAAATCATCGGCGGCAGCCAGAGAGAAGAGCGTCTTGATGTTCTTGAAGCAAGAATCAACGAGCTCGGCCTTAAGCCCGAGGATTATGACTGGTATCTTGACCTTCGCAGATACGGCGGCGTAAAGCACAGCGGCTTCGGTCTCGGCTTTGAAAGACTTGTTATGTACCTTACCGGTATTGACAATATCCGCGACGCCATCCCCTACCCCAGAACAACCGGCGTTGCCGACTTTTAAGATAAAGGAGAACATATCATGCTTAAAAACATTTCCCCCATTATTTCCCCGGAGCTTCTCAAAATACTTATGGAAATGGGTCACGGTGACGAAATCGTTATCGGTGACGGTAATTTTCCCGCCGCTTCCGTTGCTCAGAGACTTGTCCGTCTTGACGGCCACGGCGTAAACGAGATAGTTGATGCCATTCTCAAGCTTATGCCTCTCGACACTTATGTTGAGGCTCCCGTTGCTCTTATGGATAACGGTGACCCCGCAAATCTTCCTCCGATATGGAAAGATTACGAAGCAACAGTCAAGGCAAATGAAGGCGACAAAAAATTTGAGCTTGTTGAGCGTTTTGCATTCTATGAGAGAGCAAAGAAGGCTTACTGCGTAGTTGCCACCGGAGAAACAGCCATTTATGCAAATATTATTCTCAAAAAGGGTGTTGTTATTCAATGACAAAAAAAGTTCTCGCCATTGATTTCGGCGCTTCAAGCGGAAGAGCCATTATCGGCACCTTCGACGGCGAAAAAATAGCTCTCGAAGAAATTCACCGTTTTTCCAATGACCCGGTTAAGGTCGGCGATACCGTTTACTGGGATGTGCTCCGTCTTTTTCACGAAATAAAACAGGGTCTTATAAAAGCGGGTCAGGCAGGCGGCTTTGACAGTGTCGGTATTGACACCTGGGGTGTTGATTTCGGCCTTATCGACAAATACGGCCAGCTTATCGAAAACCCCGTTCATTACCGTGACGAGCGAACAAAAGGCCTTATTGAAGAATGTGCCGAAACCGTACCCAACAGCGAGTTTTATTCAAGAACGGGTATTCAGTTCATGGAGCTGAATACGGTTTATCAGCTTGCTTCCCTCAAAAAATACCGTCCATATATGTTTGACAGGGCAGACAAGCTTCTGTTTATGCCTGACCTTTTCGGCTATCTGCTGACAGGCAAAAAGACAACGGAATATTCCATAGCCACCACTTCACAGATGATTGACCTCAAAACAAAGAAATGGGCATCCGACCTGCTTGACAGGCTCGGCATTCCCTCTTCTCTGCTTTGTGAGATTTCTCCCTCCGGCTCCGTGCTCGGTGAAATCAGAGAGGATATCTGTGAGGAATGCGGTATTGACCCCGTAAATGTCATCAGCGTCTGCGGTCATGACACACAGAGTGCCATTACCGCCGTACCCTGCGAAAGCGGCGATTTCGCTTTTCTTTCAAGCGGAACATGGTCTCTTTTCGGCACAGAGCTTGACGCTCCCATTGTCAATGAAAAATCCATTGCAATGAATGTCACCAATGAGGGCGGCTACGGCGAAAGCACGGGCTTCCTCAAAAACATAATCGGTCTCTGGCTCATTCAGGAGAGCCGCCGTCACTGGAACAGACACGGAAACGATTATTCCTACGCTGACCTTGAAAAGCTTGCCCTTGAGGCAGAGCCCTTCAAGTGCTTCATCGACCCCGATGCTCCCGAATTCGTTCCTCACGGCAACATTCCCGGCAGAGTCCGTGAATACTGCAAAAAGACAGGTCAGCCCGTTCCCGAAACCGTGGGCGAAATCATGAGATGTATTTATGAGAGCCTTGCCCTCAAATACCGTCTTACCCTTGATAAGCTTGAGGATTGCACGGGCAAGACCTACCCCGCTATCCATGTTATCGGCGGCGGCACAAAAGACACCCTGCTTTGCAGGCTCACCGCCTGCTCCACGGGCAGAAAGGTCATTGCAGGCCCCGTTGAAGCAACCGTTCTCGGCAACATTGCCGTTCAGCTCATGTCCTGCGGTGCGATAGGCTCCATTGCCGAGGCAAGAAAAATCATCGGCAGAAGCGAAAAGACCGTTGAATACCTGCCTCAGGACCGGGAAAAATGGAATGAAGCGTACAAGCGCTTTTCCGATATAATCAAATAATTTAATATGAGGGAGCGCAGAGCGTTCCCCTGAGAAAGGAAGTCAAAATAATGGCAAAAAGCAGACTTATCGGCGATTATCCCGTAATCGGCATTCGCCCCATCATCGACGGCAGACGCGGACCCCTTAAGGTAAGAGAATCTCTTGAAGATCAGACCATGGGCATGGCTCTTGCCGCAAAGAAACTCTTTGAGGAAAATCTTTGCTACTCAAACGGCGAGCCCGTAAAGGTTGTTATCGCCGACACTTCAATCGGCCGTGTTGCCGAGGCTGCACAGTGCGCCGCAAAATTCAAAAAGGAAGGCGTTGACATTACCCTTTCCGTTACTCCCTGCTGGTGCTACGGCTCCGAAACCATGGATATGGACCCGAACACAATCAAGGGCGTATGGGGCTTCAATGCCACCGAGAGACCCGGTGCCGTTTACCTTGCATCCGTTCTCGCTGCTCACGCTCAGAAGGGTCTGCCCGCTTTCGGAATTTACGGCAAGACCGTTCAGGACGCTGACGACACTTCCATTCCCTGTGATGTTAAAGAAAAGCTTCTCCGCTTTGCCCGCGCAGCTGTTGCTGTTGCCACAATGAGAGGCAAGTCATATCTTCAGATCGGCTCCATCTGCATGGGTATTGCCGGCTCCACCATTAACCCCGATTTCATTGAGGGTTATCTCGGAATGCGCGTTGAATCTGTTGATGAGGTTGAAATCATCCGCAGAATGAGCGAAGGCATCTATGACGAAGAAGAATTCAAGAAGGCTCTTGCCTGGACTAAGGCAAACTGCCCCGAAGGCTTCGACAAAAACCCCGAATTCGTTCGCAAGAGCGACGAACAGAAGGAAAAGGATTGGGAATTCACCGTTAAGATGATGTGCATCATCAAGGACCTTATGAACGGCAACAACAACCTGCCCAAGGGCAGAGAAGAAGAGATGGTCGGTCACAACGCCATCGCTGCCGGCTTCCAGGGTCAGAGACAGTGGACAGACTTCTATCCCAATGCCGACTTTGCAGAGGCTCTTCTCAACACCAGCTTTGACTGGACCGGAATCCGTGAGCCTTACATCCTTGCAACCGAAAATGATACCCTCAACGGTCTTGGCATGCTCTTCATGAAGCTGCTCACCAACAAGCCTCAGATGTTTGCCGATGTCCGCACCTGCTGGAGCACCGATTCCGTAAAGAGAGTTTCCGGTTATGACCTCGAAGGTCACGCAAAAGAAGCAGGCGGATTTATCCACCTCATCAACTCCGGTGCCTGCTGCCTTGACGCCTGCGGCGAAATCAAGGATGAAAACGGCAACGGCATCATGAAGGAATGGTACAATGTTACCGAGGAAGACAGCAAGAAGATTCTTGCAGCTACCGACTGGTGCGCAGCCGACAACGGCTACTTCAGAGGCGGCGGATTCTCCTCACACTTCCTTACCAGAGCAGAAATGCCCGCAACAATGATAAGACTTAACATCGTTAAGGGTCTCGGCCCCGTTCTTCAGGTCTGCGAAGGCTGGACAGTTGCTCTTCCCGATGAAGTTTCCAAGATTCTTTGGGACAGAACCGACCCCACATGGCCCTGCACATGGTTCACTCCCAGATGCGGTGAAGCCGGCGGCCACGCATTTGACAGCGCTTATGACCTCATGAACAACTGGGGTGCAAACCACGGCGCTATCTCCTACGGTCACATCGGTGCCGACATCATCACCTTCGCTTCAATGCTCCGCATTCCCGTTGCTCTTCACAATGTTCCCGACGAAAAGATTTTCCGTCCGGCTTGCTGGGGCGCATTCGGAACCAAAGACCTTGAAGGTGCAGATTTCAGAGCCTGCCAGAACTACGGTCCCCTTTACATTAAGTAAGTCAGATAAAAATTACCGCCTCTCTGTTGACAAAACAGAGGGGCGGAGTTTTTAATTCGGAATGTGGAATTTTGAGTTTTAAGTGTTAAGTTTTACGTGTTAAGATTGTTTAGGGCGTGCTGACCTCAGCACGCCGCCATCAGGATATCCGGAGGATAATATAACCGGAGCGGAGCAACCCGAAATTCCGAATTCCGCATTCCGAAATCCGAATTTATATTTCCCCTCATCCGTCACCTTCCCCCGAGGGGGAAGGAAGAAACACAGCTTAAAACTTAACTCTCTCAAACACAAACAAATCCGGCGGATACGCTGCTTTTGAAACAGCATATCTGCCGGAATGTTTATATCATTACAAAATTATTGCCAGCAAGCCAAGGCCGAACATTGAGAGTAAACCGAGAAGCAAAGCGCCGAAAATTGCAGAGATATTAAGGAAAATCAGTGTTGCACCTGCATTTTTAATAGGCATGGTGTTTTCTGCTTCTGAATTATCCTGCCAGTTATAGAAAACTTCGTTGCCGTCAACATAGAAGGTATCCGTACCGGGCTGCTCACATTTTTCAACCTGTTTGAAGCCGCATTCCTCAAAGCCTTTTACAAAGGCTTTTGTCATTTCCTCATCCTTAAAGGTAAGCTTACCTATCATTTTAAGCTCGGTTGCGGGCTCCTGCTGTCTGAGATGGCCGGGCTTGAATCCGGTCTGCCACCAGTTATATTCATCCTCGGTGGAAAATTCTATTTCATAATTTCCGTTACCGGTTTTATCGTGATAAAGATCCGTCTGCATCTTTATCCAGTCATTTTCGTCTGCGCCCATATAGGTGGTAACGATTGTATCGCTCTCGTCGGAATGCTCTTTGCTGTAAAGACCCGTTTCACAGCCGTAGAAAACAAAGCCGTACTGACCTTTCCAGAGCTGGAGGAGCCAGTCTCTGCCTTCGTATTCAAAATGAACTCTTACATAGTCATATTCCATGAAAACAAAGGGAGCGGCAAGGTCATAGATCTTGTTGTAGCCGAAAACCTTTTGCCATGCACCGTTTTTGTCGGTATAAAAATAATCGTCAATAAAGCTGTATTTATAGCTGAGAAGATTATGCTTGTCAAGGTAATCATTGACCCAGTTATGTCTTTGGGTAACGCACACCTCAAAAGAACCTTTAACAACGGTATCGCCGATTTTTTTGCTGGCTGTAACGGTTGTTCTTCCCACTGATTTTGCGGTAAAGAGACCGTTCTGGTCAACAGTACCTACGCTCATATCCGAAGAACTCCATGTAACTCCTTCGGTGTTGCAATAAAGTTGTTTTTGGTCACGCACGGCCACATCACGCTGACCGGAGGTTACGGTAATAACGGGCAGCTCTTCACCCTGCTCAACGATTTCCTCAACAGCATAAGCGGAAACCGCACCCGCACACCAGAAAACCATTATCACAGTCAGAATAACTGCAAGGATTTTTTTCAGTGATTTTTTCATGTCGCTTCTCCCTAATAGAATTTTATCTTTTTGATTCTATCAAATTGAAATAATTAAATCAAT
Source organism: Acutalibacteraceae bacterium (assembly GCA_045642725.1). Lineage (GTDB taxonomy): Bacteria > Bacillota > Clostridia > Oscillospirales > Acutalibacteraceae > CAG-177. The sequence goes on along the minus strand of JAZUJJ010000074.1, from coordinate 24,178 downwards.
AGTTTTTTGATTTAATTTACTTAAAAATACTATTATTTTCAAAAAATCCTTGACATTTCTGCCTGCGTTTGCTATAATCCCTCTTGCAGTTGCGGATGTAGCTCATCTGGTAGAGCGCCACCTTGCCAAGGTGGAGGTAGCGAGTTCGAGCCTCGTCATCCGCTCCACAGGCTCCCTTAAAAGAGGGAGCTTTTTTATTTAACGGAGGGATAAAATGAATTTTTACAAAACGGAAAATGCTATAAATTTCCGTGATATGAGTGGTTATCCCTGCAAAAACGGATTTACCGGGGGTCGGATTTTTCGCTGCGGTATGCCCCTTGACCCCTCGGATAAGGATATTGAGCTTTTCCTGAAGCTCGGTATAAAAACCGTCATTGATTTTCGCGGTGAAGAAGAGGCTGATGAACGCCCCTCAAGGCTCGAAACAGACGAAAGATTTGATTATCATAATATTTCCCTGCTTGAAGCAAATCCGGCTTTTAACAAGGAAAACAGACCTCTTTGGGATATGTATATATACTCTCTTACCGCCTACGGTGAAAACTATGCCCGTGTTTTCCGCCTTATGGTATCAACGGATGAGCCCTTGCTCTGTCATTGCTTCCTGGGGAAAGACCGAACAGGCGTGCTCTGTGCCCTGCTTCTTGATGCGGCAGGAGTAAGCCGCGAAAACATATTAAAGGATTATTCCCTTTCCTATCCTCTCAGTATGGATTTTCTTGACAGAGAAATCAAAGGAAAAACCGGGCTTATATGGGAGCAGGATGTTTCCCGCCTGCGCAGTGACAAGCTGTATATTTCAAAAACCATGGATTATATTGATGAAGCCTTCGGCGGCACAAAAGGCTATCTGAAGCACATCGGCCTTACCGAAGACGAAATATCCAAGGTTGAACATATAATAATATAAATATCTCCCTGATTGAATTCAGCAAAGTCAATCAGGGAGATGTTTTTATGTTTTTTGAAAATGCGAAACTGTTATTTCTCGGCGAGAGTGGTTGCCGTAGCCGGGTCTGTTCTGTCAATGCTGTACTTGATATTGTTGCTGTAATTGAAAACAACGGGAACAGTACCTATGGAGGCAAGATTTCCTGCGCCTGTGACGGCTGTTTCAACATCCATGCTCTTTACATATTCAATGGCTGTTACTTCATCGGTCTCAACATTGGCGGTAACGATAATCTGGCAGTTTTTATATGTAAGCTTGGGTTGCTCAAAGCTCATATATTTCTCAGCCTTTTCAAACTCTGCCATAATATCGTCGATATTATTCATATCATAAGCCTTTTCAATGGTTGCGGGCAGAGCAGGGCTCTTGAGAGTGATTGTTATTGTTCTTTCAAGCTCGTTATCAACACAGGTTGCGCTTTCGATTTCGTCAAGTGTAAGAGCACTTACATAGCTTTCGCCCTTAACGGGAAGAAATGCTTTAAGGTCTTCACCGAATTCGATTTCCGCGCCGTCATTGTGAAGCATATATGTGTCAAGGGAGTTGATTGCGGCATTTACATACTCGTTTTCGCTCATTTTGATGCTTTCGCCGTTTGCGTCGGTAGCCTTACCGATACGCTTCTTCTGAGACATATTAACGGCAGCTTTGCCTGCTTTAAGCTCATTTACATGAAGATTGAAATATTCAAATATGGTTTTGGTGTTTTCCGCCAGCTTTTCGGGAGAATATTCGGTATCGGTCACAATATTGCTTTCCTCATCATAAGAGGAGGTAATATCGGTAGGCAGAACGGATTTAACATTGATAACGGTGGTTGATTCCTCTTCCTCTTCGGTGAGGGAGCAGCCTGCAAATGCAAATATCAGTGCGAAACAAAGGATAACGCTGACAATGGCGATAATCTTTTTATTCATTAAAAATTCTCCTTTCGTGGGCGGAAAATTCCGCAGTCACGGGGTTTTTATTCTCAAATATATTACAACCTGGTTTCAATCAGACATTGAGGCCTTTTTCGTCGAAAAGGAATGCTGTCTGAAGGCAGATACCTACGCCGGCTTCAATGGTCTTAAGGTCAAGATTGTCGGCTGTATCAAGTCTTGTGTGATAATAACGGGCGGGGGCGGGGTCCATTGCGGCAAAGCTTGTGCCCTTAAGTCCGGCCTGGGTGATTGCGGCGGCGTCTGTTGAGCCGAGAGAAACCGTCTTAAGAGGAACATCATAGCCCTCAAGCTTTGCGGCTTCATAAACAAGCTTTGAAACATCCTCGTCGTTGTGAACAAGGCCCGTCATATCCTTGTGATAAATAGCCATGAAATCATAATCTCTTACGGTATCAAGGCCGAGATATACGGTTTCAACATCCTTATCGTCAAGTATTTCCTTTGCGTGTGCCTTACAGAAGGCTTTTGCTCCGCGAAGACCTGCTTCTTCGGAACCTGTGCAGACAACCATAACCTCTGTATTTTCAAAACGGATGTTATTGTCCTGAAGGAATCTGGGAACAGCCATTGAGCTGAGTGTTCCGGTAAGGTCATCGTTGGCGCCCTCAACATATCTCTTGGGGTTATAGAAAAGAAGGCAGAAAAGGAAAAGAGGAATAAAGCAGGCGGAAACAATGGTGAGAATCCAGAGAACCTTGCTGTCTGCCTGACCTTTTGAGGAAAGAACAAGAGTGGCAATGCATACTCCGGTTGAGAAAAGCAGGCCGAAGATGCCGCCGCCGATTGCGGGAACAACAAGCTTGGGGCCGCCCCAGTAAGTGAAGCGCCATTCGGGAGCAGAATCACAGTGACCGGAGAAAATTATACGGCGTTTTGTTTCGCCGGAAGCTTTTCTTACGGCAATAACATTGTGTGAAATCTTCTTGGGGAAGAAGGGGTCAAGCGTCTGCTTATAGAAAAGGAACTCGGTAACAACAAAGAAAATGCCGATAACCATAAGCGCAACAGCGGCAATAATAAGATACTGACCGTAGTTATTGGCTATATCGGTTGCATAAGGTACTGAAATCTTTTTGAAAAGAGCCGTGCAGAAAAGCAGGAGTGTGGCAATTACACCACAGCAGATAGTAACCTGTACCCAGCCCATAAAGGCGGCGGGATGAAGCTTGAATTCCTCAATCTTTACTTCATCACAGGTGGTTTTAAGCTCTTCTGCCATCCATTCCTGAGCGGCAAGCTCTTTATCGCTTCCGGCAGGTCTGGGGCCGACTTCCTTACAGATTTTCTTGATGTTGCGCGCAACATAATTTGCGTACATTCTTCTTTCGGACGCGTAATTCTTTACGCTTTCATTTGCTTTCAAATTTTATGCACTCCTTTGTGTCAGTTTGTTTTTCCGAGATACTCTTCAAGGCAAAGACCCGACGCTTTTATTTTCTTGGCGTTGTCAACACCAACATATCTCCAGTGCCAGGGCTCATAAATAATCTTTGTCACATCTTCCTTATCCTTGGGATAGCGGAGAATGAAGCCGTAATCGTCGGCGTGATTCATAAGCCATCTGAATTCCTTTGTGTTTTCAAAACTCTCTTCAAGGGAGCATATATCCATGGCAAAGCCGAGATTGTGCTCGCTTGTTCCGGGAGGAAGAATGATCGTTGCCGCCTTTTTGGTGGCCTCGGTCTTATTGTAGCCCTGATCACGGTAATACTGTATCTTGTTGGAAAAATTGTTTTTCTGTAATGTATATGAACGGTAGCCGGAAAGAGGATAAAGGTCTATGCCGTCCTTCTTTGCGGCAAGATACATTTCGTTATAGTAAGGGGCAACCCTTGAATCCAGCTTTTTGCTGTCCGGGTCACTTTTTACGGAATTTGCAAGATTTGCGGGCGTAAAGCCTTCGGGCAGAATATAATCTCTGTTTACGAGAATAAGAGTCCAGTCCGTTACCGCCATATCCGCAGGCTTGGGATTAAATCCTGCATAAGAATAAGCGTATGTGTTGCTCTCGGCAGTTGTCTGCTTTTTTGTCGTGGTCGTTGTTTTCGACTCGACCGGCTTCGTTGTTGTCGTTGTTGTCGTTGTTGAAGAATTTGTTGCCGAGGGAAGCACGGTAGTACCCGTAACGGTTTCCTTCGTGGTTTTTTCGGTCTTTCCGGTGGTCGTTTCCTTGCCTTTTTTGCCGAAAAAGCTGTTTTTTGTTTCCGTTATCTTTTCCGTCAGACTTTCGATTACAGTCTGTGCCGTTTCGCTGACAGAGCTTATACCGTAATCCGAAAAACCTTTTTCTTCTTCGGTTTCGCTTATTGTTTCGGCGGAAAGGGTCGTTCCCTGAGCGGCAATGCTGTTTTTCTTTCTCAGGGTTTTGGCACAAATTCCTCCGGCAACCGCTATCACCACCACGGCGATAATAACGGCAATCATTTTTTTCATTTTCTTTACCTCTTGTTGGTTTTTTCGCTGCCCTCAATTATATCCTTGCGTGTGAGAACGGCAAAAACCGTACTGAATAAAATAGCTATATCCTGTTTTATTCCGAAATTTTCCACATACCGGCGGTCAAGCTCGGCTTTTTCCTTATCGTCAAGGGTATCTCTGCCTTTGACCTGAGCAAGCCCCGTTATGCCCGGAAGCACATCGTAAACACCCAGCTTTTCTCTCATCACTCTTATTTCCTTTTCCTCGGGGATAAGAGGACGGGGGCCGACAATGCTCATTTCTCCTCTGAGCACATTTATGAGCTGAGGCAGCTCGTCAATACTTGTCTTACGCAGTATCCGGCCGCTGGCGGTAATGTATTTTTCGGAATCCGTCAATTCATTTGTGGCAATATTTCCCGTGTCGTTTTTCATGGTGCGGAACTTGTAAACATAGAAAAGCTTGTTTCCTTTTCCGACGCGGTATTGCCTGAATATCACGGGCCTGCCGTCATCAATCAGAATTATCAGACTTACAATAAGAAAAAGCGGCGAAAGAATGATAAGAAAAATGAGGCTGACCGTAAAATCGAAAAATCTTTTCATTTAATACCTCTTTTTCGGTATTATTCCTGCTGTGATTTCAATGATTGCATCTTAAGATAAGCGTTGATAAATCCGTCAAGGTCACCGTCCATAACAGCATTGATATTGCCGTTTTCAAAGCCCGTGCGGTGATCCTTGGCAAGGGTATAAGGCATGAAAACATAGGAACGGATCTGGCTGCCCCAAGCAATTTCTCTCTGCTCACCCTTAATATCGTCTATTTTGTCAAGGTGTTCTCTTTCTTTGATTTCAATAAGCTTTGATTTCAGCATCTTCATGGCAACCTCACGGTTCTGATGCTGGCTTCTCTCTACCTGGCAGGCACAGACAATACCCGTGGGTATATGAGTGATACGCACGGCAGATGAGGTCTTGTTAACCTTCTGTCCGCCTGCACCGGAGGAACGGTAATAATCTATCTTAAGGTCATCGGGGCTGATTTCAACCTCAACGGTATCATCAATTTCGGGCATAACCTCAAGGGAAGCAAAGGAAGTGTGTCTTCTGCCGGAAGCATCAAAGGGTGAAACCCTGACAAGACGGTGAACACCCATTTCACCTTTAAGATAACCGTAGGCATTTTCGCCCTCAACAAGCAATACGGCAGATTTAAGACCTGCTTCATCACCGTCAAGAAAGTCAAGCATGCTTACATTGAAGCCTCTCTTCTCGCCCCAGTGCTGATACATACGGACTATCATCTGATTCCAGTCCTGTGCCTCTGTTCCGCCTGCACCTGCATGGAAGGTAAGAATGGCATTGCTGTTGTCATATTCGCCGGAAAGAAGGGTGCTGAGAGTCATGGTGTCAAGCTTTGCGATAAACGCATCGGCTCCCGCCTTGCACTCGTCAAACATATCAAGGTCTTCTTCTTCATTTGCAAGCTCAATAAGAACGACAGCATCATCAAACTGGTTGCAGAGTGCTTCATAGGAACCGACCTTTGATTTAAGCTGGCTGATTCTCTGCTGAACCTTCTGTGACTTTTCAAGGTCATTCCAAAAGCCGTCCTCGGCCGTTGCCGCTTCAAGCTCGGCAATTTCTTTTTTCATATTCTCTACGCCGAGAGCTTCGCCCAACTGGACAAGCTTTTCTTTGTAATCGAGAAGTGAGAGTCTTAATTCTTCAAACTGTACCATATATAAATCTCCACTGTTTCCGAACCGCCGTGTCAAACATCCGGACACAAGGGTCCATAATAATTCACAGTATATTATACATAAAAGATGTCTGATTGTAAAGCATAAAAATTTTTAATAATAATTGAAATTTTCGAAACAATGGGTTAATATATTCAATATATATTAATCATAGAAAAATATCCGCAAACCGAAGTTTGCGGACGGTTGAAACAGGAGAAAAATATGAATTACGAAAACTATCCCTGCCCCGGGTGCGGTTCTCATCTTCATGAGGAAGACGATGTTGTTGTCTGCCCCGTATGTGCAACACCTCAGCACCGTTCCTGCTGGCTTGAAAATAACAAATGCGTAAATGATGACAAACACGCCGAGGGCTTTGTCTGGGCACCCGAAGCAACAATTACTCCGCCCGCACAAGCCGAAAAAAAGAGCGGCACGGTTATCTGCCATATATGCGGCAGCGAAAACCCCGCCGAGGTTTCCAACTGCGGCCATTGCGGCGCTTTGCTCGGTGTAAATGAAAGCGAAGGAAGCCTTCACTGCAACTACTGCGGCGCAGCCAATGCACCGGGTACCGCAGCCTGCACTCAGTGCGGCGCTCCCCTGGTTTACGGCGGCCCCCGCCCCTTCATTCCCGAAACAGGCAGCTTCTCTCCGAATGAAATGATAGGTGAACACACCGCAAGTGAGCTTGCCTCCTATGTCAGAAGTGCTGCCGAAAAATATCTTCCGGAGTTCCGCAAGCTTGAGTCCGGTGAAAGAGCAAAATTCAACTGGGCAGCATTCTTCTTCGGCCCTCTTTGGTTCTTTTTCAGAAAAATATATAAATTCGGTATTATTTTCTGCGCTCTTGTCGCCGCGATTTCTCTTGTTTTTGCAGGGGCAATGACTCAGATGTCCGATTTATTGCTCCCCTACGCCGAGCAGATACAGTCGCAAACCATTTCTCAGGACCTTTTAATGAAGCTCTCCGAGCAAATGTTTCAGATAGGCAAGGTCCCCTTTGCCATAGGTCTCGGCGCATTGCTCGTAATCAATCTGATTGCCGGCATCATTGCCAACAAGCTTTACTACAAAAAGATTGTTGAAGATATGAAAATGATAAGCGAGCAGGTTCCCGATTCAAGAATGCGTTCCGCCATTTTTGCCACCCGCGGCGGAAGGTCATTTTTCAGCGCTGTCTGCGGCCTGTTTGTTTATGAAACCATCGGTACGGTTTTCACTTACATTGCAGACTTTGTGGCCGACAAATTCTGATAATTAAGCAATTTCTTATAGGAAACATCCATTCCGAAGGCTCCGAGCGGTGCAGTTATAATTATTGACAGTACGGCAACGGAAAGCACGATGTTTCCGCAGGGAAGGCCGAGAGAAAGCGGCACGGAACCGATAGCCGCCTGAACCGTTGCCTTGGGAATATAGGAAATTACACAAAAAAGCTTTTCTTTCTTATTGAGCGGTGTTCCGATAAGGCAGAGAAGCACCCCTGCACTTCGGAAAACAAGAGCTATCATAATCACCGCTATGGCGGGCAATCCGGCTTTCAGCGTGTATCTAATATCCACAGCCGCCCCGACAAGCACAAACAGCATGATTTCTGCCGCAAGCCAGAGCTTTCCGAATTTTTCCGAAAGGTCTTTGCTCACTTCATCACGGCATTTCACGGCAACGGCACAGGCCATACTCATAACCGCAAGAAGACCGGAAACCGAAATTTTTCCTTCAAGTGCCACCTCTGCCGCCATAAGCAAAAAAGCCGTTCCGGTTACGATAATCGTCTTGTAGCTTCCTCTTATACTCTTTCCCTTTTTATGGGCACTTTCAAAAATCAGAGCAAGCAGAAATCCGACTGCGGCACCGAGAGCTATTCCGAGCACAACGGAAACCGGTATATTGACAAAATCCATTACCCTTGCTCCGTTTCCCTGAAGCAAACCCACAAAGGTGGAAAACAACACTATTACAAATACATCATCAAGTGATGCCCCGGCTAAAATCAGCTGGGGTATGCTTTTATCCGTTCCGTATCCCGTTTCCATAAGCTGTACCATTTTCGGTACGACCACGGCAGGTGAAACCGCACCCAGTACCGCACCGATAAGCGCTGCTTCCTTAAGTGATGTTCCGAGAAAAGCGGGAGCTGTTAAAAGCACACCGGCTATTTCAAAACAGGCAGGCAAAAAGGACATAAGCACTGCCGGTCTGCCAACCTTTTTTAGTTCTCCGAGGTCAAGGGAAAGCCCTGCCTTGATAAGAATTATTATCAGAGCTATCTGCCGGAGGTCCGACGAAATATTGAGAATTGACGGGTCAAGAAAATCCAGCACAAACGGCCCCAGCACCACCCCGGTAATAAGCATACCGATAATTCGGGGCAGCTTTATTCTTTTGCAGATTGCAGCCATTGAAAGGCCGACAAGAAACACAAGCGCAAGTGATGTAAGCATAAATGACCTCCGTAAAATTAAGATTTTTCATTCTGCGCTGTAATGCAGCAGACACAAGCTTTTTATTTTACCAAATCACAGCCGTATTCTCTGTCGGGAAGCTTGACACCAACGGCAGAACGAACCTGACGGTTTCCGCTCATTTCCGGAGCGTTTTCTCCCTCAACAATCTTCCATTCACCCATATAGATATTATTCTTTATGACGCTGCCTGCCATTGACGGTCCGTAAGCTTCATAATAATAGGTACTGCTGAGCCGGTCATTGTTAAGAAAAATATTATTTTCAACAACGCAGTCGATAAAACGGCTGTTCATCGTAATACCGATGCCGTTTCTTGTAATAAGATTGTCGTGAACATAATAACCGGAGCAGTTATTATCTATATAAATTCCGACCTCGCTGTTGTCGTGAACATAGTTATATGCAAACTCCGAGCCTTCGCTTTCGGTTCCCCAGCCGTAGATTGAGCCGCAATCATCAGCAAGCAGAGCCGAATTATAGGTCTCACAGCCGAGTATTTTCAGCCGCTTTGCTCCCGTATGAAGCACATTATACATTCCCGTATCATGAAGGGTGCAGTTTTTAACCGTATTGTCGCTTCCGGTAATATTCAGACAGCCGAATACGGTCCCGGCATAATCGACATTATGAATATGGCAGTTTTCAACAGTGTTTCCGGTGCCGGTGATATTGATACCGTCGCCCCATGTGTCATATATCTCGCTGTTTTTCCACACATTGCCGCTTCCGGTAATACGGTTATTGCGGTGACGGTAAGAATCGAACATATTTGAATCAATGAAATACTCGGCACATCTGACATTCACACCGTCAAAAACGCAGTTATTTCCGCCGCAGTCAACACCGCAGCCGAAAAGATTTATATTTTTAACCGTTACATTTTCAGTGTTTTCCAATACAATACCCGAGGCTCTTGTTTTAATTCTTACATCACTCTTTGACGGGCTTCTGCCGTCGGGAGCATAGAAATAAAGCATTTTCTCCGCTTCGTCATAGTACCATTCACCGGGATAATCAAGAAGCGGCAGTAAATCACTGACATAGTACCAATTATTTTTTTGAGGAACATAGCAGTCAAATCCCTCAAGGTTATCCTCGGTGTATGATTTAATCGGTTCATCCCACGAAATGCTTTTTCCCTTTTCACAGGAAGAAATTTCTCTGAAGCAGGTGATCCAGCCGGAGCCGTTCCATATCGTCAGCTTTCCGCCGGTAAAATCAACCGAGGGCATTGCCTTATCGACAAGAATATTCATTCCCGTGCCCTCATCAGAGGAAGCACGCTTCATTGAGCAAAGGTTGTTGTATGAAGTGTTGGGCCAGCGAGCAATCATCATCTGCTCCCCGTCGGCAAAAACACTTTCAGGGCGTTTTTCAAGAGGAATGCGGTAAATGTGACCCGAATATTTCTCCCATTCACCCTTGATTTCATCCGCACCGGTGATAACCGTATTGTAACCGCCCTCAATCTCAATGCTGCTGATATTGACCGACACGGTTTCGTGGTATTCACCGCTGTAAATATATATTCTGTTTTTTTCATCGCCTATGAGCTCCATAGCCCTTCCGATTGTTTTAACCGGAAAGCCGTATTCGCCCGAAGAAGAATCCGAGCCCTGCGAAGCACTGACATAAACCGTATTCACATCAACGGCAGGTGCATCAACCGGAGCCACTATGAACATCGAAAGGATAAGCGCAAAGAACTTTTTAAGAAGAACGATAAAACTGCTCAATTCTGTTTCCTCCTTTTGGGGTGAAAAAATCTCCCGATGCATCAAAAAACACCGGGAGGCTTTTTATTTATTCTGTAATCAAACCAGCTCTATGATGCACATTTCTGCTGCATCGCCTCTGCGGGGACCGGTCTTGATTATACGGCAATAACCGCCGTTTACATCCTTGTATTTGGGAGCTATTTCATCAAAGAGCTTTTTGACAACATCCTCTTTGGTAACGTATGCCAAAACCTTGCGCTTTGAGTTAAGGGAATCGTCCTTAGCGATGGTGATCATTTTTTCAGCCATTGCGCGAACTTCCTGAGCTCTTGTAACGGTGGTCTCTATTCTGCCGTTTTCCAAAAGATATGTGACAAGGCCTCTGAGCATTGACTTACGATGGTCGGTGCTGCGGCCGAGCTTTCTGGTTCCGGGCATTTAGTTCACACTCCTTGTTTCTTAGTCATCGTCTCTGCGAAGATCAAAGCCGAGTGAATTGAGCTTTGCAACAACTTCGTCAAGAGACTTTCTGCCGAGATTACGGACCTTCATCATTTCTTCTTCGGTCTTGGTGATAAGGTCGCCAACCGTATTATACTGTGCTCTCTTCAAGCAGTTGAATGAGCGTACAGACAGGTCAAGTTCCTCAATGGTCATCTCAAGGACTTTTTCCTTGCCACTGTCATTCTTAACAACCATAACCTCAGTATCGTAAGCTTCTTCACAAAGCGTTCCGAAGAGGTCGAGATGCTCGTTGAGAATCTTGGCACCATGAGAAACGGCTTCCATAGCTGTAAGAGTGCCGTTTGTCCACACTTCAAGAGTAAGCTTGTCGTAGTCAGTGATCTGACCAACACGTGTGTTCTCGACTGTATAATTTACCTTTAATACGGGTGTATAAATAGAATCTATCGCAATTACACCGATGATAGGCTGAAGCAGCTCCTTGTTCTTCTCTGAGGAATTATATCCTCTGCCCTTATCGCAGGTCAGCTCCATATTAACATGGGCATCGCTGTTGAGAGTGGCAATGTGAAGCTCGGGATTGAGAATTTCAACCTCGGAATCGGTTTTAATGTCACCGGCAGTGATTTCACCTTCACCGGAGGCATTGATATAGATAGTCTTGGGACCGTCACCGTCGATCTTGAGGATAACCTCTTTGAGATTGAGAACTATCTCGGTAACATCCTCTTTAACGCCGGGTATGGTGCTGAATTCATGAAGTACCCCATCGATTTTAACGGATGTGATTGCATAGCCGGGGAGAGAGGAAAGAAGAACTCTTCTGAGGCTGTTGCCGAGAGTAATTCCGAAACCTCTTTCAAGGGGCTCAACAACAAATCTGCCGTACTTTCCGTCGGGGGTGATTTCGGCTGTATCAATTCTGGGCTTTTCGATACCAATCATTTCAAAACCCTCCTTATAAACAGGCAGGATTTCTCCTGCAAAATGCATTCAAAAAATTGCCGAAATAATCGGTCGGTGTATGCCCGTAAAAAGGGCATAGCACACGGCACAGATTATTTAGAATAAAGTTCGACGATGAGATGCTCTTCAACGGAAAGTTCAATCTGCTCACGAGTGGGCAGTGCAAGAACCTTAGCTGTAAGGGCGTCATCGTTGCGGTCGAGCCACTGAGGAACAGGACGAGCTGCGTTAGCGGCAACTGTCTCTTTGAATTTCTCGCTTTCCTTGCTCTTGTCGCAGATGGCAACTTCGTCGCCGGCTTTGATAAGATATGAAGGAATGCTGACTCTCTTACCGTTTACTTTATAATGGCCGTGGTTGACAAGCTGTCTTGCTTCTGCTCTGGAGTTAGCCCAGCCGAGAGTATAAACAACATTGTCAAGTCTGCTTTCGCAGATTTTAAGCAGGTTTTCACCGGTAACGCCCTGCTTGCGCTCAGCCATAAGGAAATATTTATAGAACTGCTTCTCGGCGATACCGTAGTAACGCTTGGCCTGCTGCTTAGCACGAAGCTGAAGTCCGTATTCAGTGGGCTTCTTGCGGCTCTGACCATGCTGGCCGGGAGCATAAGATCTGCGCTCTAATGCACACTTGCCGGTGTAGCAACGCTCACCCTTGAGGAAAAGCTTTTTGCCTTCACGGCGGCAAAGTTTACATACCGCGCCGGTATATCTTGCCATATTGTGTTACACCTCCAATAAATTCTGGTTACACGCGCCTTCTCTTGGGCGGGCGGCAGCCGTTGTGAGGAATGGGAGTAACATCCTTGATCATGTTAACTTCCAGACCTGCTGTCTGAAGAGCTCTGATTGCCGCTTCACGTCCCTGACCGGGGCCTTTAACATAAACTTCAACAGTCTTCATGCCGTGGTCGATAGCGATCTTGGCTGCTGTCTCAGCTGCGGTCTGAGCTGCAAAGGGAGTTGACTTCTTGGAACCTCTGAAGCCCATCTCGCCTGCGCTTGCCCATGAAACTGCGTTGCCCTGGGTGTCAGTGATAGTAACGATTGTGTTGTTAAAGGTGGATTGGATATGGGCTGCGCCGCGCTCAATATTCTTGCGCTCACGGCGTTTACGGGAACCCGTTGTCTTTTTTGTTGCTTTAGCCATGATATCCCTCCTCGATTACTTCTTCTTGTTGGCAATGGTCTTCTTGGGACCTTTGCGTGTACGGGCATTTGTCTTTGAACGCTGGCCTCTTACGGGGAGACCTTTTCTGTGACGAACACCGCGGTAGCATCCGATTTCAATAAGTCTCTTGATGTCGAATGCGGTTTCTCTGCGAAGGTCACCTTCAACCTTGATGTTATGATCGATGTACTCACGAAGCTTTGAAACATCGTCTTCGGTCATATCTTTAACTCTAAGGTCGGGATCTACGCCGGTTGCTGCAATAATGTCGCTTGCTGTTTTACGACCGATACCATAGATGTAAGTAAGAGCGATTTCTACTCTCTTATCTCTGGGCAGGTCAACACCTGATATACGCGCCATTTGTCAGTTGCACCTCCAATAAAACTCGGTTTCGCCGGGATTAACCCTGGCGCTGCTTGTGCTTGGGATTTTCACAGATTACCATTACTTTTCCCTTGCGCTTAATAACTTTGCATTTTTCGCACATTTTCTTAACAGAAGGTCTGACTTTCATATTAGAATACCTCCTTGAATCTTACTTTGAACGCCATGTTATACGGCCCTTTGTGAGGTCGTACGGTGACATCTCTACTGTCACCTTATCTCCGGGAAGGATGCGGATGTAATTCATCCTGAGCTTTCCGGAAATGTGTGCCATAATTCTATGGCCGCTTTCCAATTCAACCTGGAAGGTTGCATTGGGCAATGCCTCGATAACCGTACCTTCAATTTCTATCATGTCCTGCTTCGACATAATAACCTCCTAAATGTTGCAGCCGAACTCTGCATCTATACGCCTCAGAGCTTTTCGCAGTGCTCTGTCCGAAACCATATCACTCTCGCCGAGAGTTACATCAACGGTTTCGATGTGGCGAATATTTTTGCTTTTTGGTCTGTCAATGGGGCGTTCTTTGCCGTCACAGACGAGAACGCTTTTTTCATCTGCCTGTATTATCACCAGCAGATAACCGCGGTCTCTGCCTGCAAGGGATCTGACTACCCTGCCTCTTTCAAGCATATCCGTTCTCCTTACAGTGTTGTCAGGATGACGGGGCCGTTGGAAGTAATGGCTATTGTATGCTCAAAGTGGGCTGATAATTTGCCGTCCTTTGTTTTGACAGTCCAACCGTCAGGCAACTGCCTGATTCCTGCGCCGCCCATATTAATCATAGGTTCTATGGCTATGGTCATGCCCGGGAGCAGGCGCACACCTCTTCCCGGTGTGCCGAAATTCGGTACACTTGGGTCTTCATGCATAACTTTTCCGACACCGTGACCGGTGTATTCTCTTACGACGGAAAAGCCTCTTTCCTCACAATACCTTTGGATTGTTGAGCCGATATCGCCGAGTCTGCCGCCTGCGACAGCCATTTTGATTCCTTCGTAAAGGCTTTCTCTTGTGGTGTCGCACAGCCGCTGTGCTTCGGGAGAAATTTCCCCCGCCGCAAAAGTAGCGGCATTGTCGCCGACATAGCCCTTAAAGGTTGCACCTACATCAATGCTGACTATATCGCCGGCCTTGATGATTCGGTTCTTGTTGGGAATGCCGTGAATAACCTCATCATTTATGGAAATGCATGACGCAGCGGGATAACCGTTGTAACCCAGAAATGTGGGCTTTGCACCGTGCTTCACAATATATTCATGTGCAACCCGGTTTATCTGCTCCGTTGTCATCCCGGGGGCTACTGCTTCCCCCGCCGCTTTTAATGCTCCTGCGGCTATTCTGCAGGCTTCTTTCATCTGCTGAATTTCACCGCTCGTTTTAAGCACTATCATGCTAATCCTCCGTTAATTTGGCGGCTTAAAACCGCCGGGGCTCTGAAATTAATCAAGGAAGCCCTTATAATGTCTCATCATCATCTGGCTCTCGAGCTGTTTTACTGTTTCAAGTGCAACACCTACAAGAATGATGATTGATGTACCGCCGAGTGAAATGTTGAGACCCTGTGAATAACCGAAGTGACCAAGTGCAAACTTGGAAACCTGTGAGAAGATAATGGGGAAGAGAGCAACAACACTCAGAAGGAGAGCACCGAGAAGGGTGATTCTGTTGATGATCTTGCCGATATATCTTGCAGTGGGCTCGCCGGGACGAATGCCGGGGATTGAGCCGCCGTTTTCACGGATGTTCTTTGACATTTCAACGGGATTGTACTGAATGCTTGAATAGAAGTATGCGAAAGCAATAATGAACAGGAAGTAGATTATTGCATAAGCCCAGTGCTCAGCAGTGAAGAGCTTGAAGAACTTGTTCCAGCCGCTGTCTTCACTTACGTTGATGAACATCTGGATCGTGGGGGGCAGAGAAAGAATTGAGGAAGCGAAGATAACGGGCATAACACCGGACATATTTACCTTAATGGGCATATGGGTGTTCTGGCCGCCGTACATCTTACGGCCTACAACTCTCTTTGCGTACTGAATGGGAATTCTTCTCTCAGCGTTATCCATCCAAACGATGAAAGCTATCATGAGGATGAGGATGATGCCGACTATGGGAGTAAGAACATAGTACGGTCCGCCGTAACGGATGTAACCTGTTGAAGGTCCATAGAGGGAAGCGATGAGAGTGGGAATTCTTGCTACGATACCTGCGAAGAGGATGATTGAGATACCGTTGCCGATACCCTTGTCATTGATTCTTTCGCCCAACCACATGATAAGGGCTGTACCGGCTGTGAAGCAGGCAATGATTACGATTGCCTGATAGAAAGCAAAGAAGCCGGTGAAAGCTGTACCGTCATCTGCTGTGGTCAGGTAACCCTGGCTGCGCAGATAGAAGTAGTAAGCTGTACTCTGGAGAATACCGAGAAGGATAGTAACGAAACGAGTAATGGTGGCAATCTTCTTGCGGCCTTCCTCGCCTTCCTGCTGAAGTCTCTCAAGAGCGGGGATTGCAACTGCGAGCAGCTGCATAATAATGGAGCTGTTGATGTAGGGTGTGATTGACATGGCAAAAATTGTACCATAGTTGAATGCATCACCTGTCATCATGCTCAGGTAGTTCATGAAAGTACCGGCGTTGGGGTCGGAGATGATACCGGCCTCACCGATATTTGTAAAGGGAACGGGAATAGCGGAACCTACTCTGAAGATAAGGACTATAAGGCAAGTATAGAGAATCTTCTTTCTCAGATCTGCTATTTTCCACGCATTAACAATTGTCTGGAACAACTCAGATCACCTCTGCCTTTCCTCCGGCAGCTTCGATCTTTGTCTTAGCGCTTTCGGAAAAAGCATTAGCCTGAACGGTGAGCTTCTTCGCAATTTCGCCTTGACCTAAGATCTTAACGCCGTCCAAAGTCTTATTGAGAATACCTTTCTCAAGAAGAGCGTCAACGGTAACGACTGCACCGTCATCAAAATACTTATCAAGTGTAGCTACATTTACGATAGCCATCTCAGTACCGAAAATGTTGTTGAATCCACGCTTGGGGATTCTTCTCTGGAGAGGCATCTGGCCGCCTTCAAAGCCGGCGCGCATTCCTCTGCCTGCACGGGCCTTCTGACCCTTATGACCCTTACCGGCGGTCTTGCCCTGACCTGATGCGGGGCCACGGCCGATACGCTTACGCTCTTTGGATGCGCCAGCGGCGGGTGCGAGATCGTGCAACTTCATTAGTTTGCACCTCCTTGCTTGGCTTCGCTTACCTCAAGAAGATGAGCAAGCTTTCTGATCTTACCTTTAGTAGCTTCGTTGTCAGGCTGAACTGAAACGTCGCCGATCTTGTGAAGACCAAGTGCATGGGCGGTTGCAATCTGGGGCTTGGTTGAACCGATGAGGCTCTTAGCAAGCTTTACCTGTAAATCTGCCATTTATTCCGCCCTCCTTAACCTAAAATTTCCTGAGCGGACTTGCCGCGGATAGCAGCAGCTTCTTCAACATTGCGAAGCTTTGAAAGTCCGTCGATTGTAGCTCTTACTACATTGCAGGGGTTGTTTGAACGAAGAGCCTTTGTACGGATGTCCTTAATGCCGACAGTCTCAACAACGGCACGAACGGGGCCGCCTGCGATAACGCCGGTACCGGGTGCAGCGGGCTTAAGAAGAACTACGCCTGCGCCGAACTTACCGATGATTTCGTGAGGAATTGTTGTACCTTTAAGAGAAACCTGCATGAGGTTCTTCTTGGCATCTTCGATACCCTTGCGGATAGCGTCGGGAACTTCGCCTGATTTACCCAGACCAAAGCCGATGATTCCGTTGCCGTCACCGACAACTACGAGAGCGGAGAATTTCATGATACGGCCGCCCTTTACGGTTTTGGAAACACGGTTGATAGCAACTACGCGCTCTGTGAGCTCATATGCTGATGCGTCAATCTTAGCCATAATAAATTTCTCCTTTCTCAGAATTTGAGGCCACCCTCACGGGCGCCTTCGGCCAGTTCCTGTACACGGCCGTGATAAACATAACCGCCGCGATCGAATACACATTCTGTGATTCCTTTATCAACAGCGCGCTGTGCGATAATTTTGCCCACTTCGTGAGCTGCGGACTTGTTTCCGCCGTACTCAGCAAAATCTTTTTCTACGGTTGATGCGGCAACAAGGGTAACACCCTTTACGTCGTCGATTAACTGAGCGTAGATGTGCTGAAGTGAACGGTAAACATTGAGACGAGGACATTCAGCTGTGCCGGAGATCTTACCGCGGACTCTCTTATGGCGATGCTGTCTGGCCTTCTTGCTGTCCGGTCTTGAAACCATATTATTTCACTCCTTATTCTACTGTTATTATTTGCCGCCCTTACCGGCTTTGCCTTCTTTGCGACGGATATGTTCTTCAGCGTACTTGATACCTTTGCCCTTGTAGGGTTCGGGAGGACCCTTCTCGCGAACATTGGCAGCAAACTGTCCGACCTTCTGCTTGTCGGCACCAGAGATAACGATCTTGTTGGGGTTGGGAAGTTCGATTGTGATTCCTTCGGGAGCTGCCATGATAACATCATGTGAATAGCCAACCTTGAGGAGAAGATCCTTACCCTTGAGCTCTGCACGGTAACCGACACCGTTGATTTCGAGTTCCTTCTTGAAGGTCTCGTTAACACCGGTAATCATGTTGGCGATAAGAGTTCTGGAAAGACCGTGAAGTGATCTGTTCTGCTTATCATCGTTGGGTCTGGAAACGGTGATTGTGTCGCCGTCCTTCTCAACGGTAATGTTGGGGTGAATGTTTCTTGAAAGTTCGCCCTTGGGGCCCTTAACGGTAACAAGGTTGCCTTCAATTTTAACATCAACACCGGCGGGAATCGCTATGGGCTTCTTGCCTATACGTGACATTGAACGGCACCTCCTTACCAAATAAATGCAAGAACTTCGCCGCCTACATTGGCTTTGCGAGCGTCCTTATCAGTCATAACGCCTTTTGATGTTGAAAGAATGGCAATGCCGATGCCCTTCATAACCTTGGGCATATTTTCAACATCTGTATAAATTCTCAGACCGGGCTTTGAAACTCTGCGAAGACCGGTAATTACCTGAGACTTATTGGGACCGTACTTGAGAGCGATCTCGATGACACCCTGCTTGCCGTCCTCAATAACATTGAAACTCTTTATGTAACCCTCATCAACAAGAATCTGAGCAATCGCTTTCTTCATGTTCGATGCGGGAACTTTCACTGTGTCATGCTTTGCCGCATTCGCATTACGGATACGGGTGAGCATATCAGCGATGGAATCAGTAATTTGCATACTGTTTACCTCCTTTTCGATTGCTCAATTACCAACTTGCTTTCTTAACGCCGGGGATCTGACCTGCATGTGCCAACTCTCTGAAGCAAACGCGGCAAACGCCGTACTTGCGAAGATAAGCATGAGGTCTTCCGCAGATTTTACATCTGTTGTATGCTCTTGTTGAGTACTTTGCAGGACGAGCCTGTCTGACTTTCTGTGATGTTTTAGCCACGGTTTTCCCTCCTTACTTTGAGAACGGAGCGCCCATAAGAGTGAGGAGCTCGCGTGCTTCTTCGTCTGTGTTTGCAGTTGTAACAAAGCAGATGTCCATACCTCTGACCTTGTCGATCTTATCATAATCGATTTCAGGGAATATAAGCTGTTCCTTGATACCCATTGAATAGTTACCTCTGCCGTCGAAGGAATTGGGATTAATTCCTCTGAAGTCACGGACTCTGGGGAGAGCGAGATTGAAGAGTCTGTCAAGGAACTCATACATTCTGTCGCCTCTGAGGGTAACTTTTGCACCGATTGTCATGCCTTCACGGAGCTTGAAGTTGGCAACTGACTTTTTAGCCTTGCAGTAAACGGGTCTCTGACCTGTGATCTGCATAAGGTCTGATGCGATGGCATCGAGAGCCTTGGAGTTGTCTTTATCTTCACCGCAGCCAACATTGACTACGATTTTGTCAAGCTTGGGAATCTGCATAACGCTCTTGTATTCGAATTTCTTCATAAGAGCAGGTGCAACTTCATTGACATACATTTCTTTTAATCTTGCTGCCATTTGTTGTTTCCTCCTCTAATTAAAATTCTGCGCCGCAGTCGCTCTTTTTGCAAGTGCGAACCTTCTGGCCGTCTTTATTGATTTTGCTGCCGGTTCTTGTGGGTCTGCCGCACTTGGGGCAGATAAGCTGAACCTTGTCGGCATAGAGAGCGCTTTCAGCCTCAATGATTCCGCCGGGCTCACCCATCTTACGGGGCTTAACATGCTTCTTAACAATGTTAACGCCTTCAACGATGACCTTACCTTCGGAGGGGCTTACCTGCATAACCTTGCCTCTCTTGCCTCTGTATTTACCGTTTATAACGACTACCTCGTCGCCTGTCTTAACATGAACCTTATTCATCAATAGCACCTCCGATTAAAGTACTTCGGGAGCGAGAGAAAGAATCTTGGTGTAATCCTTCTCACGAAGCTCTCTTGCTACCGGCCCAAAGATACGGGTGCCCTTGGGGTTCTTGTCATCCTTGATAATGACGGCTGCATTCTCATCAAAGCGAATGTAAGTACCGTCTTCACGGCGAAGACCGCTTGCTGTACGAACTACAACAGCCTTTACAACTTCGCCCTTTTTAACTACGCCGCCGGGTGTTGCCTTTTTAACGGAAGCAACGACGACATCGCCAATATTGGCATACCTCCTGCCGGAACCGCCGAGAACGCGGATGCACATAAGCTCTTTCGCGCCGGTGTTGTCGGCAACCTTGAGGTAACTCTGTTGCTGTATCACAGTGTTTTCCTCCTTACATATGGGGCTGAATTATTTAGCCTTCTCAATGATTTCGACTACACGCCATCTCTTATCCTTGGAGAGAGGACGGGTTTCCATAACGAGAACTTTGTCGCCGATGCCACATTCATTCTTTTCGTCATGAGCCTTAAGTTTGTATGTATTGTTTACGATTTTCTTATAGAGAGGATGTCTGACTCTGTCCTTTACGGAAACAACTACAGTCTTCTCCATCTTGTCGCTGGTTACGATGCCAACGCGAGTTTTTCTGAGGTTTCTTTCCATTGTCAATTAACCTCCCTTTCTCAAGCGTTTGTGCCGTGAAGCTCGATATCTCTCTGAACAGTCTTAATACGAGCGATATCTTTTTTAACGGCACTTATACGCATCGGGTTGTCGAGCTGGTTTACTGCCTGCTGGAAGCGCAGTTTGAACAGCTCATCCTTCAGCTCTGCAAGCTTAGCATCCAGCTCTGCAGCGGAAAGTTTTCTGATTTCACTGGCTTTCATTATTGCTCACCACCCAATTCTTCTTTACTGACAAATTTGCACTTGATAGGAAGCTTGTTTGATGCAAGACGCATAGCTTCTGCTGCAAGTTCCTTTTCAACACCGGCGATTTCGAACATAACTCTGCCGGGCTTAACTACTGCTACCCAATATTCGGGAGAACCTTTACCGGAACCCATTCGGGTTTCAGCGGGCTTCTCTGTGATGGGCTTATCGGGGAAGATCTTGATCCAGACCTGGCCGCCACGCTTGATATATCTTGTCATGGCAACACGGGCTGCTTCGATCTGATTTGAGGTAATCCATGCGGGCTCAAGAGCTACAAGACCGTATTCGCCGTAGTTAATCTTGTTGCCTCTCATTGCTTTACCTGTGAGTCTGCCTCTCTGCTGTCTGCGGTATTTAACACGCTTGGGTAAAAGCATTACTGGTTACCTCCTTCTCTGCGTCTTCTGGGGCGATTGTTGGCTCTTGCTTCGCGAAGAACCTCGCCTCTGTAAAGCCATACCTTAACACCGATACGACCGTAGGTTGTCTTTGCCTCAGCAAAACCGTAGTCGATGTCAGCACGGATGGTCTGAAGAGGGATAGTACCCTCATGATAAGTTTCGGAACGGGCGATTTCAGCACCGCCGATACGGCCGTTGCACTGAATCTTGATACCCTTTGCGCCGAGCTTCATTGTGCGGCCGATAGCCTGCTTAACAGCACGACGGTAAGAAATTCTTCTTTCAAGCTGAGAAGCGATGCTCTCTGCAACAAGCTGTGCATTGAGATCAGGTTGCTTGATTTCAACGATGTTAAGGGAAACTTCCTTGCCACCGAGCATCTTTTCGCAGATCTTCTTAAGCTTTTCGATCTCTGCGCCCTGTCTGCCGATAACCATACCGGGCTTTGCGCAGTGAATATTTACATAAACGCGTTTTGCGTCACGCTCGATCTCTACCTTGGGCACACCTGCAGGAGCAAGCTTTTCAAGGAGGTACTCACGAAGATTATAGTCTTCAACGAGAGTATCGCCGAACTTATTGGGATCTGCATACCAGCGGGATTCCCAGGGCTTAATAACACCGATTCTGAGACCGGTAGGATTTATTTTCTGTCCCATTGTTTAACCTCCTCCTTCGCTTATTCCATTTCCTTGAGCACAAGGGTGATGTGGGATGTCTTTTTATTGATTCTGTAAGCTCTGCCCTGTGCTCTGGGTCTGATGCGCTTGAGGGTGGGGCCCTGGCTTACGGAACACTCAGCAACATAAAGACGGTCAACGTCCATATTGTTGTTGTTTTCAGCATTTGCGATAGCTGATTTTAACAATTTCTCCAGAACTTCACACGCGGCTTTGGGCGTGTACTTGAGAATTGCCATTGCCTTGTCTGCAGGCTGATTTCTTATCAAATCAAGAACTATCTGAACCTTGCGGGGGGCAATACGGATGTAAGTGGCTTTCGCTGTTGCGGTGGGCACACTCATCATTTCCTTATCTGACATTTTTTATACACTCCTTCCGCAATTATTTACCGTTATTGGATGTCTTTGAACCTGCATGACCTCTGAAGGTTCTTGTAGGTGCAAATTCACCGAGCTTATGTCCGACCATATCCTCTGTTACATAAACAGGAACATGCTTGCGTCCGTCGTGAACAGCAAATGTGTGGCCGACAAAGTCGGGGAAGATTGTTGATGCACGGCTCCAGGTCTTAAGAACCTGCTTTTCGCCGGCCTTGTTCATCTCCTGAACTCTTTCGAGCAGTTTAGGCTGCACGAAAGGTCCTTTTTTAATGCTTCTGCCCATTATTATCTGCTCCTTTCACTTATTTGTCGTTACGACGCTTTACGATAAGCTTGTCTGATGATTTCTTTGTCTTTCTGGTCTTGTAACCGAGAGCCGGCTTGCCCCAAGGGGTAACAGGGCCGGGTCTGCCGATGGGAGCCTTGCCTTCGCCGCCGCCGTGAGGATGGTCGTTGGGGTTCATTACAGAACCGCGGACTGTAGGTCTCCAACCCATGTGACGTTTACGACCGGCCTTACCGATCTTAACGTTTTCATGGTCGAGGTTACCGACCTGACCGATGGTAGCCATACAATCAGCCGATACGTTACGAAGTTCGCCTGAGGGAAGACGAAGAAGGGCATAGATGCCTTCCTTAGCCATGAGCTGAGCGGAGTTACCTGCGGCTCTGGCGAGCTGGCCGCCTCTGCCGGGATAAAGCTCAACATTGTGTACGATTGTACCAACGGGGATATTCTTAAGAGGAAGAGCATTACCTGCCTTGATATCGGCTGCGGGGCCGGCAACAACGGTGTCGCCTACCTTAAGGCCTGAAGGCTGGAGAATGTATCTCTTCTCGCCGTCTTCATACTGAAGAAGAGCGATGAAAGCAGAACGGTTGGGATCGTATTCGATGCTGACTACTTCTGCGGATACATCAAACTTATCTCTCTTGAAATCAATTACACGATACTTTGTGCGAACGCCGCCGCCGCGATGACGAACGGTGATTCTTCCGTAGCTGTTACGACCGCTGTTCTTCTTAAGAGAAACAAGAAGACTTCTTTCGGGCATAACCTTTGAGAGCTCGGAATAATCTGTAACCGACATATTACGTCTTGCGTTTGTTGTCGGCTTGTAAAACTTAATAGACATTTTTCTACACTCTCCTTATAGCGGCTTTGCGGAGCAATGTCATACTCCATACCTTACCGCCGGATTTGATAGGTTTATTGGTTTATCAGATTACATCATTCCGTCGAAGAATTCGATTGTCTTGGAATCTTCGGTAAGAGTAACAACTGCCTTTTTGAAAGCAGCGGTATAGCCTTCATAACGGCCGTATCTTCTGAGCTTGCCGTTTACGTTGATGGTGTTGACCTTAGCAACTTTTACATCGAAAAGAGTTTCAACAGCCTTGGCTATCTCAATCTTGTTGGCATCCTTGAGAACCTCGAAGGTGTACTTGCGATCTGCAATACCGTCCATGCTGTTCTCGGTGATGATGGGACGAAGGATTATATCCTGTGCTAATCTGCTCATGCATATACCTCCTCGATCTTGCTGACGGCATCCTTGAGAACTACGATGGTGTCGCAGTTGAGAATGTCATAAACATTGAGTGTGTTTACAAGAGTGGTCTTAACACCTGCGATGTTGCGGGCTGAACGATAAACGATATCGTCCTTCTCGGGAAGAACTACGAGAACCTTCTTGCCGGTTTCGAGTGCGCCGAGAACCTTAACTACTTCCTTGGTCTTGATTGCTTCAAGCTTAAGATCATCGAGAACGATGAGCTCGCCGTCAGCGACCTTTGCGGAAAGAGCAGACTTCATAGCAAGTCTTCTTACCTTCTTGTTAACATCCTTATGATACTTACGGGGCTTGGGGCCGTGGGAGATACCGCCGTGATACCACTGAGTAGCTCTTGTTGAACCCTGTCTTGCGCGGCCTGTACCCTTCTGCTTAAAGGGCTTCTTGCCGCCGCCGCTTACTTCTGATCTGGTAAGGGTAGACTGTGTGCCCTGACGCTGATTTGCCAGATATGCTACTACGCAAAGGTGCATAGCAGGAATGCTGGGCTCGATTCCGAAAATGCTTTCTGCAAGCTCAAGGTCGGAAACCTT
>JAZUJJ010000073.1:0-19402 GCA_045642725.1 Acutalibacteraceae bacterium | reverse complement strand
GTTATCATATAATGATATTATCAATCCGGATTATACATTCAGCGACCTTTCCGCAGAATGCACAGATTATGCAAAATCCCAGGGAATCAAATTTATTGACGGCAGTTCATACAATGGTATGGTAAGCTGGCGTTTGAGAACAGCCGGAAACGATTCCGAAAATACATGGTATGTAAATGAATCCGGCAAACCATTTGAATTTCATGGTGATACGATAGATACATCTTTCGGTATTCGTCCTGCAATGAATTTCAAGCTCAATGAGGAAATCAAGCAATCTGATGTTAAAGACAATGAAAAAATTGATTTTACGGGCTATGAGATAATTTATGATGCAAACGGCGGCGAAGGCGCACCAAGCAAAAATGTAAAATCTGAAGGTATAGAAAAAACACTTTCAGGAGTAAAGCCCGAAAGAAAAGGTTTTGAATTTGTAAATTGGAATACACAGCCTGACGGAAAAGGCACCTCTTATGAATCTTCCGGGAAATACATTGAAGATAAAGATGTTACTCTATATGCTCTTTGGAGTGTAGAACATAACCATTTGTATGAAAAAGAAGTAGTAGAACCCACTTGCAAGGAACAAGGATATTCAAAATACACATGTAAATGTGGCGACAGCTATAAAGATAGCTTTGTTGATGCTAAAGGACACACTTATGAAGCGGAAATTATTCCTCCGACTTGTTTGGAAAAAGGATATACGATACATAAGTGCAGTTGTGGTGACGAATACAAAGATTCAGAGGTTGCCGCGTTAGGTCATGATTTTCAAAATTATGTTCCTGACGGAAATGCAGGTTGTGAAGATGGTACAAAAACAGCAACTTGTGAGAGAGACGGTTGTGATGCAACAGATACGATTCCTGATTTTGGTTCCGGTACAGGTCATACTTATGAATTAACTTATGTAAAACCGGATTGTTTGAATGGCGGTTACATAATTCATACTTGTCATTGCGGAGATACATATACTGATAACTATGTTGATGCTTTCGGTCATGATTTCCGGTATGTTTACAACGGTGATGCAACGATTTATGAAGACGGAACCGAAACAGCGGTTTGCAGACGCTGCGGTCTGAAAGGTGAAACAAGAGTAAAAGTCGGTTCAAAAATCAACCCCACAGGCAATACGATAATCAATGTAACGGGCGAAGACAGAAGAATCGCATACAGATCAATTATTACAATCAAGGCAACGGTCTATAATCTTCCCGAGGACTATCATCTTATGATGAGTGTTAACGGCAAAGAATATACAGGCAATAACAGAGAGGTCGTTTGTGAATACGGACAGCTCAGAGAAGATGTTGAGTATGCGGTCTGGGTTGCAGATGCCGACGGCAATATCAGAACGAATAATGACGGAGAACAGCTTGTTCAGAAGGGTGGAAAAATAACCGTTATTGACGGTATTCTTGAAAGACTTGTTGCTTTCTTCAGAGGTCTGTTCTGCCTGCTTCCCAAAATCACCGTAAAGCCCTATTAAACGCAAAATAAAGCCATTTCGGGATGTGTGGCAGTAATTACCGCACATCCCGAATATTTATAAAAAATGATATTGACAATCCGCAATAATTCTGTTAAAATACCTTTCGCTGTCCGAATGTGACAGCAGGATTAAAATCTTTATCCTTGCCACGGCAGCACCGTGGCCATCAGACCGGAAGGAGGTGCTTTAAGGATGTCAGCAAACAACAGCTACGAGACCATGGCAGTTTTCTCAGTCGCCAACGGTGACGAGAGCGCACAGCCCCTTGTTGAGAAATTCAAGGCTTTGATCGAAGCTAACGGCACTCTCGAGAGCATTGATGAGTGGGGTAAGCGCAAGCTCGCATACCTCATCAACGATGAGCCCGACGGATATTATGTAATTTATAATTACAGTGCCGCACCTGAGTTCCCCGCTGAGCTTGAAAGAGTTTTCAAGATTACAGACGGTGTTCTTCGTTCACTTACCGTCAGCAAGAATAACTAAGGAGGTCACATAATGCTTAATTGTGCCGTACTTATGGGCAGACTTGTTGCCGATCCCGAGCTTCGCACCACAAACACGGGTGTTTCCGTAACATCATTCACCATCGCCGTTGACAGAAGCTTTGTTCGTCAGGGCGAGGAAAGACAGGCTGATTTCATTGATATCGTTGCCTGGAGAAATACCGCAGATTTCGTTTGCAAGTATTTCCGCAAGGGCTCAATGATTGCTGTTCAGGGTTCAATCCAGACCAGAAATTATGAAGACAAAAACGGTAACAAGAGAAAGAGCACTGAAATTATCGCAGATAATGTAAGCTTCTGCGGTTCAAAGAATGAAAACGGCGGTTACACACGCAATGACAGTGCGCCGGCTTATCAGCCCGCCGCTTCATTTGCAACAGCAGATGAGGGCGATTTCAAAGAGATCTCAGAGGATGATCTTCCTTTCTGAGAGCTTTCAGACAACCTATAAAGGAGGTTTAATCCATGCCTTACGAAAAGAACGACAGAAGAGCCAACAAAAAAGGCCGCAGAAAAGTTTGCGCTTTTTGTGTAGATAAGGTTGAATCCATCGACTATAAGGATGTTAACAAGCTTAACAGATTCACTTCCGAAAGAGCTAAGATCCTTCCCCGTCGTGTTACCGGTACCTGCGCAAAGCATCAGCGTGAGCTGACCGTCGCTATCAAGCGCGCTCGCCAGGTTGCTCTTATGCCCTATATCAGTGACTGATAAATAACAATTAACGGTGTTTCCTTCGGGAAGCACCGTTTTTTTTGTTTGTTTTCGGGATTTGCTCCTTCCTTTCCCCGAGGGGGCGACATCCTTGGCGCCCCAAAATTTATGCTTTCCTTCTTCCTTCTCCTTGAGGAGAAGGTGCCGAGCTTGCGAGGCGGATGAGGTGGAAAATTACAATTCGGAATTCGGAATGCGGAATTTCGGGTCGCTTCGCTCCGATTTTGAAAGTTTTAAGTTGAAAGTTTTAAGTTTTAAGTTTTAATTATCCTCCGGATATCCTTATGGGCTTTTTGGCCTCCCTTTCAAGGGAGGTGGCATTTCCGCAGGAAATGACGGAGGGCTGCAAATCTGCAACCCCCCCGCCCTTCGGGCATCCCCTTTGGAAAGGGGGCAAAGTGAAACTTAACACTTTCAACCCTGACCGAATCCGCATTTTTCCGTCTTCCTTCCGGACTGCTGAAAAGCACAAAAAATACGGTCGGAAACAGGCAAAAATCACCTGTTTCCGACCTGCTTTGTCAAGAGAAAATATTGCACAAATATTTTGCCGAAAAAAGCGAAATAATTTACTTGACTTGAAGCCTATTCCTTCATTTCCTGCAAAAAATATTCACGCATAAATGATAAATATTTCGTATAAAATTTTGCTGAATCAGAATAAAAACCGTTGTAAAGTGAATAACTTTACGATTTTTGATGTCAAAACAGAATAATAGCACAAAGTTGTTCACTTTTTTCAACGAGTTATTCACATTTGCAAGGTGACCCACTTTACAACATCAGACCGTAAAGTGCATACGCTTAACAATGAATATAAGTGCCGTAAATATACAGTTGTTACAGCGCTGTAACCTCTTTTTGCAGGATAACTTTCAAAAGACAAATCGTCCTTTTATAAGAACATTATTTATGACGGAAAAATCCTCCGTCAGAATGACAAAATCGGCATTTTTTCCGACCTTTATACTTCCGGTAAATTCATCTGCTCCGATGACTTTTGCGGGGTTGATGCTGACGGATTTCAAAGCCTGTTTTACGGGAATTCCGAAAGAGATTATATTCTTAAATTCATCGAAAAGATTGGTGACACTTCCGGCAAGAGTTCCGTCTTCAAGCCTTGCGGCACCTTTTTTGATTACTTTCTGACCGCCGAGGGTGTATTCGCCGTCCTCAAGGCCTGCTGCCATCATTGAGTCGCTGATAACAACCGTTCTGTCTTCTCCGAGAATCCGGAATGCGGTACGCAGAGTGGGGGGAGCAATGTGAATTCCGTCACAGATAAGCTCTGCCGTAATGCTGCTGCTGTCAAAAACGGCACCGACAACACCCGGCTCGCGGGAACTGAATTGTGTCATGGCGTTGAAAAGATGAGTGGCGTGGGAAAGCCCTGCTTCGATAACGGGCTGAATCTGTTCGTAGCTTGAGGCGGTATGAGCGGCGGAAACTCTGCATTTTTTTGAGGCTACGGCGGCAAATTCTTTTGCACCGGGCATTTCGGGGGCTATATCGGCAATGCAGATTCTGCATATATCGTTCAGCTCATTGAAAAAACCTATGTCGGGAGAAACGATGTTTTCCTCTGCCTGAGCTCCTTTTTTGGCGGGAGAGATGAAAGGGCCCTCCATATTTATACCGTGAATATAGGCTCCGTCTTCGCTGCCCATGGCATCACGGATGAACCCGAAAGAGGCTTTCAGCTCGCTTAACGGCAAAGTCATTGTAGTGGGGCAGAATGAGGTTACACCGTGGCGGGCAAGAAAACGGCTCATTTCTTTAACGCTTTCTTTTTTGCCGTCGGTACAGTCGGCTCTGTTGCAGCCGTGAGTATGGATGTCAATGAAGCCCGGAACTATTCTTTTGCCGGAGCAGTCAATACCGTCGGCATCCGTTTTTTCAAGAGAAGTTATAACACCGTTTTCCACGGTGATGTCGGTTTTGATGAATTCAAAATTTTCATCGCATACAAGAGCGTTTTTCAGAATCATAATATCAGCTCCAATAAAATATAAAACAGATGCAATTTCAAAAGAGAAACTGCATCTGTTCTTTTTTGTCAGTTCAGTTCAGATGTTTTTCAACAAAAGCAGCTAAATCGGCAACAGTCTTGATTTTGTCAAGTTCGTCGTCGGGAAGCTCAATTGAAAATTCGTCCTCAATGGACATTGCAAGGTCGATCATATCAAGGCTGCCTGCACCGAGGTCATCAACAAGGGTTGAGTTTGCTTTGATAACTGCCTTGTCTATTTCAAGCTGTTCGCTGATTATGTCGATTATTTTTTCAAGTACCATAAATCCTCCAGAAAATTAAAAGGGGAGTTTGACCCCGGATTTATTTTGCGGGAACTTCACAGCAAGAGCAGGAAACAAAGTTTTCCTCACAGTTTGCCTGAGCGCATTTCTTCTCTTTGATTTTCTTAACGGCAACAACGATACCTGCGATTGCACCGACAACAGCAACGATGATAGCTACGATTTTAGCGATTTTTACGAACTTATCCATTAAATTTTCCTCCGTTTTTATATTTGCGGGAGATACACTCCCTGCATATTATAGCAAACCCGTGTCGGGTTGTCAACAAATTTAACAGCCGCGGTCAAAAAAAGCGACCGCGGCTATTTCGTAAAATGAATTTACGCCGGATCATTGTCAGTATTTATACTGCAATGAAATTATTTTGCAAGCTTGGCAAGAGCGGCCTTCTTGCGGGCGGCGTTATTCTTGTGGATAAGACCTTTGGCAGCAGCCTGGTCAACCTTTTTGATAGCTTCTTTAATGAGAGCGTCTGCTTCGGGAGCACCGGCAGCAGCGGCAACATTTGCCTTTTTAAGAGCTGTTTTAAGAGCAGTGTTGCGGGATTTGTTTCTTGCGGCTCTGGTCTTGTTTACGATAACTCTCTTTTTGGCTGACTTAATATTGGGCATATCGACACCTCCTTCTTCATACAGTTCGGTATGATAACACACTTTTTCACCGAATGCAAGAAATTTTTCAAAAAAGTTAGATAAATTCGAAAAAATAACTTTTTTTCGGGAATTTGAAATTTTGTGAAAAAAATGCTTGATTTTATCTTTGACTTCGTATATAATTCACGCAAAGGGTCGTATAAGAGCCCATAGGGAGCTTTAACCGTAAAATTTCCCGAAAAATCATGAAAGGAGAGTGAACCGGATGCCGGCAGCACCGTTACAGCCAAGCAAAGGCGGCCAGGAACTGCGTAAATTTGACCAGATAAACCGTATTACCCTTCCCGCAAAATTCACAACGGATTTCGGCACAAAGGTTTATCTCTTCAAAAATTTCCAGAATAATCAGTGCATAGTTCTCTACACGGAGGAAGATTATCTCAGCGTTTATTACGGCCTTGAGGATGTTTTTTCCGGCGAAGAGCTTTCACTTGCACAGAATTACTTTATTGACCATATTGATATGGCCGCCATTGACAAATCCGGCCGTGTCACTCTCAAGCAGGATTTCATAGAGTTTGCAGGCCTTAAGGAAGAAGTACTCATAGTCCGTCAGCCCAACAGACTTGAAATATGGGACCCCGAAAAGTGGAGAGAATACAACAGCCCGGAGAAGCTGAAGAAGATGGATATGTCAAGAATCAGCATTTCTCCCAAGAGGCAGTAAAATGGAATCAACTTCATTTCACCATATTCCGGTTTTATTTAATGAAACCATTGAATCTCTCGGCATAAAGCCGGACGGGATATATGTTGACTGTACCGCAGGCGGAGGCGGGCATTCTTCCGAAATTCTCCGCAGACTCACAACCGGCAGGCTGATTGCCGTTGACCGTGACCCCCAGGCCATATCGGTTCTCACCGAAAGGCTCGGCGGTGATGAACGGGTAACTCTCGTACATAATAATTTCTTCAATATAAAGCTTATTCTTGACAGTCTCGGAATTGATGCTGTTGACGGAGTTCTTGCAGATCTCGGAGTGAGCTCCCATCAGCTTGACGATGCGTCAAGAGGCTTTTCCTTTCATAAGGATGCTCCCCTTGATATGCGTATGTCCCTCGAAGGAGCAAGTGCCGCAGATGCGGTCAATAAGCTTTCTCAGCAGGAGCTGAAAAAAATCATCTCCGAATACGGAGAGGAAAAATTCGCCCGCAATATTGCAGGTGCGATAGTAAAAGCAAGGGCAATAAAGCCGATAGAAACAACTCTTGAGCTCAGTGACATAATTTCCGCTGCCGTTCCCGCAGCCGCAAGGCGTGAGGGCCACCCGGCAAGGCGTACCTTCCAGGCACTCAGAATTTATGTCAACGGTGAGCTTGACGGCCTTACCAAAGCGGTCGAGGATATGTTTGAATGTCTTAAACCCGGAGGGCGTGTCAGCGTTATCAGTTTTCATTCTCTTGAAGACAGAGCGGTCAAGCAGGCAATGGCACCGCTGACAAAGGGCTGTACCTGCCCGAAGAATTTTCCGGTCTGCGTTTGCGGCAAAACGCCGAAAGCAAAGGTCTTCAAAGCCGTTGCACCCGGAGAAAAAGAACTTGAAGAAAACCCGAGAAGCCGTTCCGCAAGATTGAGAACGGCGGAAAAGCTCTGATATTTTTCAAAAATCTGTGACAGGAGGGGCGTAACTTGGACGATTTTGATTATATTCCCGTGTTCGGTTCATCAGCTGCGCCCGAACTGCCGGAATATGAAGAACAGCCCCGGATAGAAAAGAATCCGAAGCAATCAAAAGCTTCTTCGGCTGCACGCGCAAAAGCCAGCGCACGCAGACATAATCTTGTTAAATTATTTGCCATAGTATCCGCTGCGGTCATTATTCTTTCAATGCTTTCGGCTGTTACATGGATTGACAGGCAAATAATAAGCAATAACGAAAAAATAGAGAATCTTAATAAAGAGATACTCCAGGCCGAGGCGGAAAGTGTAAGGCTGAATGCAGCTCTCGGCGCATTGGTGTCCGCTGATAAAATTCAGGAATATGCCGTTTCGGTTCTCGGTATGCAAAAGGTCGAGAGCTACCAGATCCATTACTTTGAAACAAGAGGTAAGGATGAAGTGGTCGTTGCCGGAGGCAAGGCCGTGGAAAAGGAAACAAAGGCAGTTAAAGATAAATAAAACGGGGCGGTTATATAACAGCCCGGTTTTTTGTCGGTTTTGTCAGTGCTTCAGCGTTTTTTCGTACTCGCAGTACATCCGTACTGCACCCGGTCGAATAAAACGCTTTTTTCATCTGAATTCTATTATATTATAAAATCACGGGAGGGAGCAGAAGAATGGCAGAAATCACCAGAGAAAAAGCAAAAGCAAACATGAACAGCAATTCCAGAGTAATTGCCGTCATTCTTGCGGTTGCGACCTTGCTTGTTACCTTCCGTCTTGCGGAATTGCAGATAGTTCATCACGATGTTTACAGCAGAAACGCTACCAATGCTCAGTGGAGCGAGGAAATAATTCCCGCTATCAGAGGAACTATTTACGACGCCAACGGCACCGTGCTTGCTCAGAGCGCCCAGACCTGGCAACTTTATCTGATACCCGAGGAATTCAAAAACGAGGAATTCAGAAAACAGGTCTGCAAGGATGTTGCGCAAGCCTTTGAGCTTGATTTTGACGAGCTTATGGAGCTCACATATACCGTACCGACCTCCGGCGATGACGATGAGCTTGTTGTTGCTCATAAAAAAGTCGTAAAGAAGCAGATGGAATATGCCGAAAAACTGCTTGTTGATTGCGGTGAGGATGCTGACCCGAAGCTTGAAAAGAACGAAAAGGCCAAGTGGAGCAGTACGGAGTACGGTGAAGTAAAGGTTACGGACTGCCTTATGCACCGCAGCTTCAGATGTATGGTTGACGGCGAAGAAAAAGTCTTTAGCTATAAAAAAATCATGGGTCTTGACACGGACAGCAAGAGATATTACCCCATGGGCGAATTTGCCTCCAGCGTGCTCGGCTTTGTAAATGACGAGCAGAACGGCGTAGCGGGCATTGAGAGATATTATAACAGCCTGCTTTCGGGCACCGACGGCAGAATTACCTCCTACGGAACGAACATTGACGAGGATAACGGAAATGTTTATGAGGCCAGTGACGGAGTAAATCTGAGACTCACAATAGACGAAACGGTGCAGTACAACCTTACGAAAAATCTTAAGGATGTGCTTGAAAACTGCGGCGGACTCGGAGCCTACGGCATTGTTATGAATGTCAACACCGGTGCCATACTCGGTATGGAGAGCGTGGGCTACAAGGGAAAATACGACGCTTCAAATCCGCAGAAGCTGAACGATTATTATAAAACCACACTGAAAACAGCCACCGATGCCGAAGATTATTCCTACCTTGAAAAGTATTACACCGAAGATGAATGGGAAAAAGAGCAGGAAAAAATCGACGGAATAAAGGACTTCAAGGAAAGATGTGCTTATCATTCCAAAAAGCTGAATAATTATTTCATGAATGAGCAGTGGAATAATTACATCGTTTCCGAAACCTACCACCCCGGCTCGGTTTTCAAAATCTTCCTTACGGCGGCAGCTATTGAGGAGAATATACTTCCCGCCGATTACAGATACAACTGTGACGGCTCGGTACAAATAGATGACAGAACCTTCCATTGCCATTCATCTTACCATTACGACCAGGATCTCAGAACGGGTCTTATGAATTCCTGCAACCCGTTTTTCGTTACTCTGGGTCAGAAGCTCGGCAAGGAAAAATTCTATCAGTATTTTGAAGCTTTCGGATTTACGGAAAAAACGGGAATCGAAAGTCTTGAGGAATCCAATTCCATTTACTTTACAGCCGATAATATGTCAAGGGTCAACCTTGCCAGTGAATCTTTCGGCCAGACCTTCAGCATAACCCCGATTCAGATGATAACCGCAATTTCCGCCATTGCCAACGGCGGCTACCTTATGCAGCCGTATCTCGTTGATGCTCAGCTTGATGCCGACGGAAATGTGATAAGCAAAACAGAACCTACGGTAAAGCGTCAGGTCATTTCCGAGGAAACCGCAGCCGAGGTCGCCTCCATGATGGAGGATGTTGTCAAGAGCGGTACCGGCAGAAACGGAAAGGTTGCCGGTTACAGAGTTGCCGGTAAAACCGGAACAACACAGAAATACCAGTTAAAGGGAACATATATCGCATCCTTCGGCTGCTTTGCTCCTGCAGATGACCCGGAGATAGCGGTTCTCATAATCGTTGACGAGCCTCAGACGGAAATGAACGGCAGTATCGTCTGCGCTCCCGTTGCTTCAAAGGTCGTGGAGAGCACACTTGAATATCTCGGCGTGGAAAGACAGTACACCGAGGACGAGCTCAAGGAGCTTGATGTTACCATTCCCAATGTTATCGGCTCCGATGCCGAAGACGCACGCAGCGTTCTTAAAGAAGCCGGCTTCACTGTCAGAGTGGTCGGCGAAGGCGACACTGTTGCTTTCCAGAATCCTCTCGGCGGTCAGTCAATACCGAAAAACGGTGTTGTGGCGGTTTACACCTCTGAAAGTGATGAAAAATCAAAGGTCGTTGTTCCCGACTTTTCGGGTATGTCGGCACAGGGCGTAAAGGAGCTTGCCGTTTCCGAGGGCATAAATGTTAAGGTATCCGGAAATATCGACAAGGGTATCTGCTTCGAGCAGGAAGAAGAAGCGGGCACCGAGGTCGAATACGGTTCAATAATCAAGGTTTATTTCAAAACATACAGCAATGTGGGCGACAGCACAGGTGAATAAGCTGCTGCGCTGCACGGTTAACGGAGGATCACATAATGAAGCTTTCTGCCCTTGCCGCAGAAATAGGAATCAACTGCGGCTTTGAGGATAAAGAAATAACTTTTATAACGGATAATTCCGCCAAGGTAATACCCGGATGTATTTTCGTGTGTATTGAGGGCAAAAAATTCGACGGTCATACCAAGGCTGCGGAGGCACTTGAAAATGGCGCGGCAGCGGTAGTGGTTTCAAAGGATATGGGGCTGAAAAATCAGCTGCTTACGGAGAATACGAGAAGTGCTTACGCCCTTCTTTGCGCTGCTTTCTTTTCACATCCCGAAAAGAAGCTGAAGCTTGTCGGTATCACCGGAACAAACGGAAAGACCACAACGGCGTTCATTATCAGAAACGCTCTCGAATATCTCGGACATAAAACGGGTATGCTGGGTACAGTCAAAAATATTACAGGTGACGGCGAAGAATACCCCGCTTCACTGACGACCCCCGACCCCTATGAGCTTTTCGGCCTTTTTGCAAAAATGGTTTCAAATAGCTGTGAATACTGTGTTATGGAGGTTTCCTCTCAGGCTCTCGATCAGCACAGAGTTGACGGAATCAGATACAGCGTTTCCGTTTTCACCAATCTTTCAAGGGATCACCTTGATTATCACGAAACATTTGAAAACTATATGGCGGCAAAGCACAAGCTGTTTGAAAATTCAGATGTTTCCGTTATCAATATTGATGACGAGGCCGGCGCATATATGATGAAAAATACCGGCAGCCGCAATGTTACGTTTTCTCTTGAAGCAAATGACTGCGATTACTCCGCAAAGAACATCCGTGTTTCACCTGCCGGAGTTAAATATGAAATTGTCAGCAATGACGATATAGGCAGAGTTTCCTTTGCCGTTCCCGGAAAATTCAGCGTTTACAACTCAATGGGTGCGGTTATCTGTATGCTTAAGCTCGGCATTGAGCTTAAGGATGTAATTGATGCCGTTTCGAAGTGCGGCGGAGTTCCGGGCAGAATGGAAATAGTTCCCACGGAAATGCCCTATACCGTAATAATAGATTACGCTCACACTCCCGACGGCCTTGAAAACGTGCTTACATCTCTGCGTGAAATAACGGAAAAGAAAATAATAGCCGTTTTCGGCTGCGGCGGTGACAGAGATAAAACAAAAAGACCGCTTATGGGCGAAATAGGAACACGCCTTGCGGATGTTGCCGTAATAACCTCGGATAATCCGAGAACGGAAGACCCGGATTCCATAATCGAAGACATTACCGCAGGTATTTCAAGATACCATTCTTCAAAAATCATTGTGGAATGTGACCGTACAAGAGCCATAGCAAAGGCACTTTCAACAGCGGAAGAGGGGGATGTTGTTCTCCTCGCCGGTAAAGGTCACGAAACATATCAGATACTCTCATCAGGCAAAATAGATTATGATGAAAGGAAGATTGTTGCCGATCTTCTTAAATGAGGTAAAAACAAATGCTGCCAATGACTTTCAGGGAAGCTGCCGCCGCGGTGCATTCATCCACCGTGCTTGAAGGGAGCTTCAGCGGAGTTTGCACCGATTCGAGAAAAATCACCCCGGACAGCCTTTTTATAGCCTTATCGGGAGAAAATTTTGACGGCCACGCTTTTGCCGCCAAAGCTCTTGAGGACGGAGCGGCTGCCGTTATTGTTGAAAAGGACTGCGGCTTCGGTGACAGACAGATACTTGTTAAAAACACAAGGCTTGCTCTGCTTGACCTTGCCGGATATTACAGAAGTCTTTTCAAAATTCCCGTTGTGGGCATTACCGGTTCCGTGGGCAAAACCACGACCAAGGAAATGATCCATGCGGTTATGAGTTCAAAATACAACACGCTGAAAAATGAAGGAAATCTCAATAATGAAATCGGCGTTCCTCTTACTCTTTTCAGACTTGAGCCCTGCCATGAGGCGGCCGTAATCGAAATGGGTATGAGCGGCTTCGGCGAGATTTCGAGAATGACCGCCGCCGTAAAGCCCGATGTAGCGGTTATCTCCAACATCGGCGTTTCACATATTGAAAAGCTCGGTTCAAGAGAAGGTATTCTCAGAGCCAAGCTTGAAATTATGGAGAGTATGGCTCCCGATGCACCGGTTATCGTAAACGGCGACAATGATTTGCTTCCCGGTGCGGATTACGGAACTCACCCCGTTACTCTCTACGGTATAATCAATGATAACTGCGCCTGCAAGGCGCTTGATATTACCTCCACAGATGACGAAACCGCTTTTACCTGCGGCTTCGGTGACGGCCCGGTAAGGGCCTGCCTTCCCTTCACGGGCCGTCATAACATCTACAATGCTCTTGCGGCCGTAGCGGCGGGCGTAAAGCTCGGCATAAGCGTTGCCGACGGCATGGAGGCACTGAAAAACTATAAGACAACGGGTCTTCGCCAAAAGATAGTTAAGGCACACGGTATGACTTTCATTGAGGATTGTTATAACGCCAGCCCCGATTCCCAGGCGGCGGCAATGGCTGTTCTCGGCTCGATGACCTGCAGCCGCCGTATTGCCGTTGTCGGCGATATGCTGGAGCTCGGCGATTACAGCGTAAAAGGTCACAGACTTGTCGGCAAATATGCGGCAGACAATAAAATCGATATACTTTTCACATACGGTGAAAGAGCAAAAGACAGTGCCGCCTGTGCCCGTGAAAACGGAATTGCGGATGTAAGATGCTTTACCGACAAGGGCGAGCTTATCGCAGAGCTTGCCGACGAGCTTAAAGAGGGCGATGCCGTGCTTTACAAGGCCAGCAGAGGAATGAAGTTGGAAGAGGTAATCTACGGCGTGTATGATATTCTTGACGAAGAATAAAAGATTTTTTCCTGCGGAAGGGAGGCGGAATCATGGCCGGTAACAAAAAAGTCAAAAAGAAAACGGAAGTTATCAATTACGGGTCGGCACAGGAGATATTGACAGCCGAAGCAAAACAGATATATAAAGGCCCGATGAAAATTCTGAAATCCTTGAAAAACGGACCGAAAACGGTTTTTAACGGAGAATTTTTCGATATCTTTTATTTCATACTTGTTATCAGTCTTGTCATTTTCGGCCTTGCCATGCATTATTCCGCCAGCGGAAGCAACTATGAGCAGATAAAATATGCCGTTTGGGGAATTGTCGCTATGATAATCGTTTCCCTGTTTACGGTAAATGTTTACCGTAATATTTCGACACCCATAATGGTGCTTGCCACGGGTATGCTCATTGCCGTTTTCTTTTTCCCGGAAAAGAACGGAACTCACAGATGGATGGGCCGTGTTCAGCCCTCGGAATTCGGAAAAATAGCACTGATAATGCTGCTTGCATACCTTATTGATAAGTATTATAAGAGCCACGGCAAGAGCAAAACATTCTGGGCTTTTCTCGGAATTACGGGTGTTTATGCAGGCGCCGTTCTTGCGGAGGGACATCTCTCCGGATGTATTCTTTTCCTGTGTATAGGCTATGCCATGATGTGGTACGGCAATATGTCAAGAAAATGGTTTGTTATTGTTACCGCTGTGGCAATCGCTTTGGTATTGCTTGTGGTCTGGAAGCCTCAGGTGCTGAGAATCATTCCGCTTATCAGAGATTATCAGGTTGAAAGAATCGTGATGTGGAAAAAAATAATTCTCAACAGAGAGCTTTCATACAGTGAAAAAATAAATAAAGGCCGTCAGGTGCTTCAATCCCTTTACGGAATCGGCTCCGGCGGACTTGTAGGCAAAGGCTTTGACAATTCCGGCCAGAAGGTAAGCAACCTTTCGGAAAAAGCCAATGACTTTATATATGCGGTCATAGGTGAAGAGCTTGGCTTTATAGGCGGTCTGCTCATGCTTCTCGGCTTCGGTGCCCTGACGGCAAGAGGATTTCAGATTGCCAAAAAAGCAAAAACTTATTACGGCGCACTTCTTGTTTACGGTATAAGCACTCAGATG
The DNA here is from genome assembly GCA_045642725.1 of Acutalibacteraceae bacterium. Lineage (GTDB taxonomy): Bacteria > Bacillota > Clostridia > Oscillospirales > Acutalibacteraceae > CAG-177. The sequence goes on along the minus strand of JAZUJJ010000073.1, from coordinate 5,032 downwards.
GCTCTGCAGGTAATAATAAATATCTGTGTTGCCACTTCAATACTTCCGAATACAGGCATCAGTCTGCCGTTTTTCAGTGAGGGCGGCTCATCAATGTTCTTTACACTCATAAGCATGGGGCTTGTTCTCGGAGTATCAAAGGATATGGAAAGGAATGAAAAAAATGCTGGGAAATAAAAGAATTCTCATTGCCGCCGGCGGCACGGGCGGGCACATAAATCCCGCTCTCGGTACCGCAAGCTACATAATGGAAAAAAATCCCGATGCGGAAATACTTTTTGTCGGCACAAAAGAAAAAATGGAAGCAAAGCTTGTTCCCGCGGCAGGCTTCAATATAAAATTCATTGATATCCAGGGCTTCTACCGTTCCTTCAAATGGGAGGATATCAAGCACAATATCGTAACTCTCTGTAAGCTTCTCAGAGCTTCATCCCAGGCAAAGAAGATAATCAAAGAGTTTAAGCCCGACCTTGTTATCGGCTTCGGCGGATATGTCAGCGGCCCCGTTCTGAGAATGGCAGCAAAAATGGGAATTCCCACAGCCGTTCACGAGCAGAATGCTTTTCCCGGCGTTACCAATAAAGCCCTTGCCGGAAAGGTTGACAGAGTAATGCTGACAAACGGCAAGGCAGAGCAGTATATGAAGCCGAAGAATCCCTGCGTTATCACGGGCCTGCCCGTAAGAGGCGATATACTCAGAACCGATAAGGAAAAGGCAATAGCCGACCTTGACCTGGGCGGCAAGCCCCTTATACTTTCCATGGGCGGTTCTCTCGGTGCAAAGCCGATTAACGATGCAATGCTCGGCCTGATTCTTAATAAATACAAAGACAACGACTGCGTATTCCTTCATGCAACCGGAAAAAACGGAACGGATTTTGCCGCAAAGCTTGAGGAAAAGGGCCTTGACCTTAAAGCAAATCCCCATGTCCGTATATGTGAATATATTGATATTCCCGCCTGCCTTCCCGCTGCAGACCTTGTTATCTGCCGTTCGGGTGCCAGCACACTGAGTGAGCTCCAGGCAATGGGTAAAGCGTCAATTCTCATTCCCTCACCCTATGTCGCCGAGAATCATCAGTATCATAACGCCATGGCTCTTGTGAATAACAACGCCGCCATGATAATAGAAGAAAAAGACCTTACCCCCGAAAAGCTTACGGCAATGGTAAATGAACTTATTGCCGACAGAGAAAAGCTTGCCGTCATAGGCAAAAATGCAGCCGCTATGGCTCTTACGGATGCCACCGAAAGAATTTACAATACCCTTTGCGAAATAGTTTAATGCTTCGGGAGAACTGATAATGAGCGAAAAAATCAGAGAAAATGAAAACAATCCCGAAAATAAATCTGTCGGGAAAAGCAAAATAAAGAAAATAATCATACTCATTTTCTGCGCTCTTGCGGTTATTCTTGCTGTTGCCGCTGCCGTATTTTTCCTTGTCTTTAAGGTGCGGAGCTTTGAGGTTAAAGGAACAACGCCCTATGCTCCCGCAAAAATATTCAGTGCAACCGGGATAAATCTCGGGAGTAATTCCATTCTCCTTGACACACAGGCAGCGGAAGAAACTCTTGAAAAAGAATTGCCGTATCTCTGCAATGTGGATATAAGCGTTAAATGGCCGTCAAAGCTCATCATCAAGGCCGAAACCGCAGAGTCCGCCTATGTTCTTGAAACCGGAAGCGGCACCTTTGCCGTTACCGACGGAACGCTTAAGGTGCTTGAAATAGTTGCCGAGGCCCCGGCGGATTCCATAACCGTTGAGGGCAGGGGAGCTGGCTCGGACTGCAGAGTCGGAGAAAGAATCACTCTTTCAAACGGAAAGGGTGATGATGTTGCCGGAAAGGCTCTTGTGGAAATATCAAGCTCAATCAAAGAAAGTGAGCTTATGAACATAAGCCTGATAAATATTTCCGACGAAAACAACATCTATCTGATTTATGATGAGCGTATAATCATAAGGCTCGGCGATTCCTCGGATATACTCCGCAAGCTTGCCCTTGCAAAAAAAGCACTTGATGAGGAAGACAAGCTTTCACCCACCCAGTACGGCGAAATGGATGTTACCGTGCTGAAAAAAGCAATTTTTGCTCCTATGGATTATAAAGATATGCCGGAGCTTGTAAAGCTTAAAGAGGGTGATGTACCTGCCCCCGAAGAATCGGAGGAGGAAAGTGAAGAGGACGAAGAAAGCGAAGATAACGGCGAAGATAATTCCGAAGATGAAGAGGAAACAACGCAGGGCGAAGACGAAACCGAGGCTGAAAACGAATCCGGAGAAGATACGGATGAAGAGGAAAACTGACGGGTGATCGGGTCATATTTATTTCCAAAGTGTAAATTATGGCTTGCCGGAAGCGGTTTTTGCAAAAATTTCTTGATTATTCAAATATGATATGTTACTATAACATTGTATATTTGTCATATTAAAAATATTTGGAGGTAAATCTCATGGCATTTGAAATTGACAATGAATTTGAAAGCGCTGTTCAGATAAAGGTTATCGGTGTCGGCGGAGGCGGCGGAAACGCTGTCAACAGAATGATCGACTGCGGTATCCAGGGCGCTGAATTTATCGCCGTTAATACCGACAAGCAGGTTCTTGCCAAAAACAAGGCCACTCATAAGATTCAGATAGGCGAAAAATCAACTCACGGTCAGGGCGCAGGCGGTAAGCCCGAGGTTGGCGCAAAGGCCGCAGAGGAAAGTGCAGACATTATTGCCGAGGCTATTCAGGACACCGATATGGTATTTGTTACCACCGGTATGGGCGGAGGAACAGGCACTGGTGCCGCTCCCATCATCGCAAAGATAGCCAAGGATATGGGCTGCCTTACCATCGGCGTTGTTACAAAGCCCTTCAATTTTGAAGGTAAGAGAAAGATGAAAGAGGCTGTTGCCGGCATCGAAAAGCTTGCCGAAAATGTTGACAGCATCGTTGTTATACCCAATCAGAAGCTTCTTGTCGGTGAAAACAAGACAACTCATTTCACTGATGCTTTTGCAAAGGCAGACGAAGTTCTTCTTCAGGGCGTAAAGAGCATTTCCGAGCTTATCACCGTTCCCGGCTTCATCAATCTTGATTTTGCCGATGTTACCAGCGTTATGAAGGACGCAGGCTATGCTCACATGGGCGTAGGCCGTGCAAAGGGTAAGGATAAGGCAGAGGCCGCAGCAAACGCCGCTGTTTCCAGTCCTCTTCTTGAAACCTCAATCGCAGGTGCAAAGGGCGTTATCATCTCCTTTACCGCCTCCGAGGATATTGATATTGAAGAAATCGAAAGAGCTGCCGAAATCATCACCGACAACGCTCACGAGGATGCAAACATCACATGGGGCATCGTATTTGATCCTAACCTTGATGATGAACTTGTTATTACCGTTATCGCTACCGGATTTGACGCAGCAGCCGAAGCAGAGCCCGCTCGTGTAAATCCTTTCTATGCAGCAGCAAAGACTGAGGCACCCAAGGCCGCTCCTGCCGCTCCCGCAGCATCAGCCGCTCCCGCAGGTTTCCCCAGTATTCCCAAGTTTGATGCCGCTATGGAAGATATTTCCTCCGGCGCCGCTCCCGTTGCCGCTCCCGAAATCCCCAAGGCCCCCAAGGTTGCCGAGGCACCCAAGGCCGCAGACGGCGGATTTGAAGATGACCAGTTTTATCTTATGATAAATGATATCATCAAGAACGAAGAATAATAAAATAAAAAATCGGTCGATGAAAATCGGCCGATTTTTTATGTTCAATATTTGATTAAATACATAAATTCAACACTTCTTGCCGTGGGAACCGTACCGCTCCGATATTGATTTATATTCTCCCTTGAAATAAACGGAATTTCCGTTTTTACTTTCTCCGGCTGCTTCTAAACCGAGATGCTTCAGAATTCCCTGAGACTTAAGATTTTCTTTTCGCGAAAAGGCATCAACATATTTTGTCTGAAGCGGAATGACCGTTGTCAGGTAATGATACAGCTCGGCAAACAGTCCGCTGCCGTGGTATTCTTTTTTGAATTGGATTTCGTCCATTCTGAAAGTATCATCATTGACAAAATACTGAAAGAAACCGCACAGCTTGTTTTCACAGAATATTAAAATGATGCTTCGCTTTCCTTCATGCAAAGCAGGCACAACACAATCCGACCAGATTTTATAATCCTCATCATAGGAGTTCCCGGTGGGGGCAATACTGCTCATGTTGCTTGCAAGAATGTCAAACATTTCTGCCGAATAAACGGGAATATCTTCAATTTTCAATTCTTGAAAGGAAAAAGAATTCATAGCAACAAACCCCGCTAATGTATATTATTTGCCCGACAGGGCGAATATCATTTTTTGAAGAAAGCGGAAAAATAATTCGGAATTCGAAAGCTTTAAGTGTTAAGTGTTAAGTCTTAAGTTGAAGGTTAATTTTTATTCTTCCTTCTCCTTGAGGAGAAGGTGCCGAGCTTGCGAGGCGGATGAGGTGGAAAATTTTAATTCGGATTTCGGAATGCGGAATTCGGAATTTCGGGTCGCTTCGCTCCGGTTTTTGAAAATGTTAAGTGTGAAGCTTTAAGATGAAGGTAATTATCCTTGTAATTGACACCTTATCAGTCACTTCATGACACCTTCTGCTCACCGTAGGCGGCTGCCCTTTTGTCAGCTTCACTGACATTTTCCCTGACAGGGGGATTACCTCAAGGGGAAGCAAGAAGACAAATTCCGATTTAGCTGCATCATATCAAATTTCCGTTAATAAATCAAGCGAAGCCTTGTATATCATCAAGCCGCGGAAGTATTTATGCACCCTGTGATGTGATGAGATACAAAGGCGGCAAGCCGCCTTTGATGATATGCCAAGCCTGCGGCTTGGATAAACAAAGAACACACTTTTGGTAAAAAAGTGTGTTCTTTGTTGGCTGGGACGGCTGGATTTGAACCAGCGGATCCGGGAGTCAAAGTCCCGTGCCTTACCCCTTGGCGACGCCCCAATATTCAATTTATACTAAAATACGCAAAGCAAAAAGCTTTGCGTAATCGTATTTAATGGGG
>JAZUJJ010000072.1:0-7719 GCA_045642725.1 Acutalibacteraceae bacterium | reverse complement strand
CAAGCAGTTTTGGCAGACAGATTTTCTGCCAAGATGAGGCAAAAAGCACAGGAATACTTTATGTATTCCGAGCATTTTTAACGATATATTGGCAAAAAGATGTCGCCAAAACCATATTGGGTTCGACTCTCTTTTGCCTAAAATAAAAAGATAATTTTGACCGCAAAAGGACGGCTCGGAAAATGGAATTTATAACAAACGATACGGCTGCCGTTTCTTCTCTTCGCAATGACGGCAGTGTTTCATACTATCTGATAGAATCAACCGAAAATACCGGCTCAATACACATAGAATGGGCAAGAAGTATGAATGACCATGTTTCCGTGTGGCATCCGATATGCGGAAGGCACCGTGCATTGCCGCAATGGTTCTGCGCACAGAAAACGGAATCATGTTTCTACCGCGGTGCCCCGGTACTGGCAACTGTAAAATCAGACGGAACGGCGCATGAAACCGTTGCTTTGCAGGATTCGGAAACGCTTTCTAAAATTTCATACTGGGTAGATGATTTCAACGAGCGTCATGAAGTCATTTTTTCGGTTGATATTTATCCTGACGAGAAGCAATATTCCTGTGTGCTGCGAATTGACAAAAGCGGTCTGCCGCTTGAGGATGCATTGAAAGCCGTCACGGAATGGTGGAATAAAGGTATTGACAAGACTGTTTCGGAGGATGCCTATGCTCCGCTGTATTCCACATGGTATAATTTTCACCAGGAGCCGGAGCAGGAGGCGCTGACGCAGGAGCTGAAAACAGCCGCTTCACTCGGATTTAAGACGGTTATTCTTGATGACGGATGGCAGATTGAGGGAAAAGGAACAAAGGATTATCTCAAAAGCGGAGACTGGATGGTCGTAAAAGATAAATTTCCTGATTTCAGGCAGTTTACCGCTGATGTTCATTCATTCGGATTGAAGCTGATTCTTTGGTTTTCCGTTCCGTTTGCGGGATATGAAACAAACGCTTTCCGGCGTTTTTCCGACCGTCTGCTTTTCAAAGAGGACGGTTATGTGAATGCGGGTATTCTTGATATAAGATATCCCGATATAAGGCAATTTATTGTTGATACCTATATGCACTTTGTCCGTGATTATGATATTGACGGTCTGAAGCTTGACTTTATTGATAATTTTTATAACAGTGCTTCCGTTCCGCCCTGCAATCCGCAGATGGATTGCCGCAGCGTAGGTGAAGCAGTGACGGCACTGCTGACGCAGATTAAAGCCGAAACGGAAAAATGCAAGCCGGATTTTCTGGTGGAATTCCGTCAGTATTATGTGGGGCCTTCCGTTCTGCGTTTCGGCAATATGATCCGTGTTGCGGACTGCGCCTTCGACAGTATCAATAACCGTATCGGTATTGCCGACCTGCGTATGATGACGGCAGACACCGCGGTACATTCCGATATGCTTTTGTGGAGCCCCGAAGAAAGCCCTGTCAACTGTGCGCTTCAGATGCTGAATATTATGTTCGGCGTTCCGCAGATTTCCGTTCTTCTTCGTCAGTCAACGAAGGAACAGCTTACCGCCCTGCGTTCATACCTGAAATACAAAGAGGAAAACCGGGATGTTTTGCTGAAAGGGAAAATACACATAAAGCATCCCGAGCTTAACTATACGGTGATTTCCTCCGAAAATGATGTCAAAAAAATCGCCGTGCTGTACGGAGAATCAACATACGAATACAGCGGCAAAACCGAAGAAATCTGGAATTCCGCCGATAAAAACGGCATTGTTCTTCTGAACCGTAAAAAAGAAGAATTGCTGATTTCCGTTTTTGATTTTTCGGGTAATCCGCTTCGTTCTTTCAGAACAAATGAAATGACATGCTTTGTTGATGTTCCGCTTACCGGAAGAGTAAATGTGAAAAAAGCATAACTGTGGGCGGTACTTCATAAACCGGTTTATGAAGTACCGCCCAAACTGCAATTTTTATTCAAAGCATTTTAAGAGTATTACACCGTGAGGCGGAACGGTAAAGCTCATAACCGGAGCGGAGAGCTTTATCGGCACCGCATTGCAGTCCCACACATTTATCGCCTGTTTTCCCGAAAGCCCCTTCGGAATACCGACCTCAATACTCTTTTTGACATCCGTGCGGTTAAATACGGCAAGGTAATCGGAATCACCTGCTTTTGAGTGCCATATATGAGTTTCACAATCCGATAACAGTATTTCCGGAGTGCCGTACTGATTCATATATATACAGTCGGGCTGCGTCTGAACAGCCAGAAAATCTTCCGTATTCCTCAGCAGATTACAGGTAAGAATCAGCGGACTTTTCGCAACGGAAAACAGCGTCATCAGCGATTTTATTTCTTCAGACGTAAATCTGCAGATACGGGGTACATCTCCGCTCTCGTGCGGGTTTTCACATATCCAGCCCAGAGGCAGCATATCCGCGTCAGGCCAGCCGCCGCAATGAATAAATCGGTTCCACTGAGCAATTTTATCAAAGCATCTGGTGAAATTTTTCTGATCATCCCAGAAATCTCCCGTTATTCGCCACATTGTGCTGTGGGCTGAATAAAACTCTGCATCATCTGTTTCGGCGTGGTTGCCCGGAGACAGTGAAAGCACCATATCACGCCCGCATTTATTGATCGCATTTTCAATCAATATAATTTCTTCTTTTTGAATCGGGCTGCCCAGATCATCATATTTTATAAAGTCAACATTCCACTCGGCAAATTGAGATACAATGCCGTCATACCAGTTCTGCGCATAGGGATTGTCTGTCTTTATCCCGTACCATCCGTTTGATTCAGACCAGGAGCATGGGCTGCTGCGGTTAATAATATCATCAACGGAAATATCGGTACCTTTGACTTTGCAGCCTTTATTGACAACTCTGGTGTTTATACCGCGCATCATGTGAATGCCGAATTTCAATCCGAGACCGTGAACATAATCCGAAAATGATAAAAGACCGTTCGGGAATTTCCGGCTGTCCGGCTGCAGCCTTCCGTATTCATCAAAACTCCATTCGCCCGTTATGTCATTACTGTACCAGAGGGCATCAATAACAAAGTATTCATAGCCCGATCTGAGCAGATTTCTGCTCATATAATCGGCACTTTCTTTTAGTATTTTTTCATTGGGAACACCGAGATATACATTCCACGTGTTCCAGCCCATCGGCGGCTTTTCTGAGTGAATAAGCATAACAATTCTCCGTTAATTTCATACTATATGGCAAATAACATATCCGGTATTTTGCAAAAGGCAGGCCACAGACCGATGGATTTTTTCGCTCTGTGACCTGCTTTCGGAATATTAATTCAAATTAACTGAAATCGGGAATGATTTTTGAAAAGGTCGTTCTGAATTTATCAAAGATAAGCAAGAAAAGAGTTTCAAAACTGAAATCTGTTTTAAGTGACTCTTTTACAAGATTATTATCTATGGCTTTGACAACTTTTTCGGCAATCTGTGCATATCCGTCGGTATTCGGATGAGCCTGAAGACCGAATTCCGTTTCATCGGTCAGAGAAAGAATATGGCCGATAGATGTACGGGTAACCGAAGAGGGAGTATCAACATCGGAAATATCAACAAAAATATAACCGTATTTGCACGCCCAAAATCTTGTATATGCATTCATTATGTCAAAAATAATATTGATAAGGCCGCCTATCTTAAGCGGGAAATTATCGGCAATCGTGGCTTTTTCAATCGGGTTCATTGTTCCTATAAGCACAACCGTTGCATCGGGATTGTTTTCCTTGATAAAGTCAAGAAGCAGAGGGTATGCGCTCTTCCAGTAATCGAAATAATTGAAAAGTAATTTGACAATCTTGCCGATGCCGGAGGGAAGGCTCTTGATGTCACTCAGGTTAAGCTCGTTCAAGCCGAAAATCTGAGCTTTATAGACTATATCCGACTGACCGACCTGAAGGGAAATAAGGCTTGCGTTTTTTATCATTTCACGAACGCTCATTATTTCTCCGGTTTTATCATAAGTTCCCTGACCGTCAACCGCATAGCTCATGGGGTCGCCGAAATAAGCAAGGTCTGTTTCATAACGCTTTATCATATATGATCTTGCATAGAGGAATTCTTCATCACGGTAATTGTCTTCAACTCCGAGAAGGTCAAGAATGTAAGCAGTGGAAAGTGCATCGTGAGCAATCGGCCAGAATTTGGCGTCGGTATCACGGATGTCATCCGGAGCATTGAGACCGAGAGCGTTTGCAACAAGGTTGGGGTATGATGCGGTAACATTACGGCATTCATAATCTCCGTATGTGTCATTGCGGCTGATTTCATTCTGCCAGTTTTCACCTGCACCGTAACCGCGGGTGAAGCTGTCACCGATGGCAACATAGCCTATGCCTTCCTTGAATTTTGCATAAGGATCTTCCTGAGCATCCTGAGCAAAAGCGGAAAGGCAGAAAGATGACATTGCAATAAGGAGCGCAAGAACAACTGCGAGAATTCTGACTGGTTTTTTCATGCTTTTTCTCTCCTTTTCAAAATGGAGTTTTTATTAATTGACAAAGCTCAATAATCCTTTTGAAAATTATATCATACTAATTAATTTCTTTCAATCAATAATATGTAATTTTTAATTATGTGCTTTGAAAAAACTATATTTTCAATGAATATGAGATTGAATATACGGCGAAAAAACTGCGAAATTCATAACAAAGAAAGCAGCCACCAGAGTGACCGCAAAAGTTTAATTCAGTTTATGTTCTTTAATCCATTGAAGCACATCTTCACTTTTCATTTTACCGGAAGCAACAGATAATCCTAGTTCAATGACATCTTCGTTAGAGGATTCAATATGAATTCCATTGATTTCAAGAAAAGAAATCATAATATAAACACCGATTCTTTTGTTTCCGTCAACAAATGCGTGATTTGAAATCAATGAAAAGCCAAGATGAGCCGCTTTTTCTTCTTTTGACGGATATAACTCTGTTCCGCCAAAAGTTGCAAAGCAGCTTTCCAATGCCGAATCCAAAAGACCTTCATCACGAACTCCGACACTTCCGCCGGTGGCTTCTGCCATAAGCTGATGGAGAAGCAGAACTTTTTCTTTACTGAATTTTATCATTTTGCAAGCTCCTTAAATGCAGGCAGATATTTTTGAAGAACTCTTTTGGCTACTACATCTATTTTTTCATCATCGGTCAGATCCAGAAGCAAATCACTTTTTTCTATATCGATAACGAGATATTTCGGCTTGTTGTTTTTGAAGACAACCGCTTCGCCGGCTCTGTCAACAGTTCTTGCAACCTGAGAAAAATTCTGATTTGCCTGTGTCATTGAAAAAATAGTTTCAGTGTTGATAAGCATATAATCACCTCATAAAACATAGGATAAATAAATCCTATGTTTTATTATACTCATAATTATTTAAAAGTCAACAGAAATAATAGCACTTAATTCCATTGACAAACAAAGGCATTAGTGATATTGTTAATCGGTAAATAAGCAAAGATAGAGGTGCGGAATTTATCAGTAGCATTCCGATTTCGGCGGGATTACCGGGGATGTGAAAGGAAATTCTGCCGAAGCGTTCAAAGCTTTCCCGGGCGATGTTCAGCTGGGTCGCTGCAAAATATGCAGCGGACTGTCACGGTTGTGGAGAGCTATCTGCGAGTTTTTCAGTTGAGAATTTTGATGATATGCTGAAGCTCCGATACACCGTGAAGTGCATCGGAGCTTAAATTTTATCTCGGAGGAATTCTCAATGACAAAAAGAAGAAAAATTCTGTCGGTATTTCTGATGCTCGTATTGTCGGTAACACTGTTTGCGGTATCGGCATCGGCAATCAACGCAGAAAGCAAAAATGTATTCACTCTCGGTGACGGTGAAGATGCCGTTGAATACGACCTTGATGACGGCGATTCCGCATTGGAATATGTGGGTAACTATGCTGACAACCTTGAAGCAGACAAGGATTTCAAGGTTCATGTTGATTCGGCAATATCAAAGGTGCGTGAGTCAGTCAAAAACTATGCAACGATTCTTTCTCTTCTGCCTCCCGTAATTGCAATAGTCCTTGCCCTCATCACAAAAGAAGTTTATTCTTCGCTTGTTCTCGGCATAATTGCCGGCGGAATTATATACGCAGGGGCAAATTTTGAGAGAACCGTTACCCATGTTATTCAGGACGGATTTATAGCCAATGTTGCCGATTCATACAACATAGGCATTCTGATTTTCCTTGTGCTTCTCGGCGCACTGGTATCAATGATGAACAAAGCCGGAGGTTCGGCGGCCTTCGGAAGATGGGCAACAAAACACATAAAGACAAGAACGGGTGCCCAGCTTGCAACAATCGCCCTCGGAATTCTGATATTTATTGATGACTATTTCAACTGTCTTACCGTCGGTTCGGTTATGAGACCCGTTACGGACGGTCACAGGGTTTCAAGAGCAAAGCTTGCTTATCTGATTGATGCAACTGCCGCCCCGGTATGTATTATTGCCCCCATTTCATCCTGGGCAGCCGCGGTTGCGGGCTTTGCGAGAAGTGCGGGTGCAGAAAACGGAATAAGCCTTTTCATCAAAGCTATCCCCTACAATTTCTACGCACTTTTCACTATTATTATGATGATTGTGCTTGCCGTAACAAAATTCGATTACGGCCCCATGAAAAAGCATGAGAAAAACGCCGTTGAAAATAATGATTTGTTCACTTCCGGCACAAAGCAGGCGGTCAATGAAATGACCGCAAATGAAAAAGGAAAGGTTATTGACCTTGTTTTCCCGGTAATTGTGCTTATTATTTGCTGCGTTATCGGCATGATTTATTCAGGCGGATTTTTCAGCGGAGAAAGCTTTGTAGATGCATTTTCAAATTCCGATGCTTCTGTCGGCCTCGCTCTCGGTGCCGGAGTTTCAATAGTCATAACTGTTATTTACTTCATCATAAGAAGAACGATTTCCTTCAAAGAAATAATGGATTGTCTGCCCGCAGGCTTCCAGGCAATGGTTCCCGCAATCCTTATTCTTTCCTGCGCATGGACTCTTAAGGCAATGACTGATTCCCTGGGCGCAAAGATTTATATTTCTCAGTTGATTGAAACAAGTGCCGGTTCTCTCAGTATGTTCCTTCCCGCAATAATATTTGCAATAGCAGTCGGCCTTTCGTTTGCAACGGGAACATCCTGGGGCACATTCGGAATTCTAATTCCCATTGTTCTCAGCGTATTCAATGCCGACAATCCGCTGACAATAATCGCAATTTCCGCCTGTATGGCAGGTGCTGTCTGCGGCGACCATTGCTCACCCATTTCAGACACGACCATAATGTCCTCCGCCGGTGCACAGTGCGACCATATCAACCATGTTTCAACTCAGCTGCCCTACGCTCTGACGGTTGCCGCCGTTTCATTTTTCACATATATAATCGCGGGAATTCTCGGCAGCAGCGGATTCGCAATCATTTCTCTTCCCATAGGTGCAGTGGTTATGATAATCACACTTGCGGTAATCAAAACAGCATCTGAAAAAACAGCATAACATCAAAGCGGCGGTTTTCCGCCGCTTTATTTATTACTTAGGCAAAAGGGAATCGAACCCGATATGCCTTAAAAAGTGAGCTTCACGCACATCCAGGCGTTTTTCTCCTTGAAATACGGAAGTATTCCTGCGTCGAAGAAACACCTGACTGCACGCAAATCTCATCTTTTTAAGGTGCAAGCAGTTTTGGCAGACAGATTTTCTGCCAAGATGAGGCAAAAAGCACAGGAATACTTTATG
>JAZUJJ010000071.1:0-6177 GCA_045642725.1 Acutalibacteraceae bacterium | reverse complement strand
AAAAGCAAGGTCGGTTTATGTCAAAAATGCGAATATGAAGAATGATATAGCCAAAGCTCAAAGAGAAAATGACAGAAAGCAGAGAATAATCGACAGATACGAAGAACAGCTTGCGGCAAAGGACAAAGAGGTTGAAGATATCAAAATTTCGGCATCAAAGTTTAACGAATTGAAAATGTTCTTCGGCGTTGATAAGATAAATGATTTTCTTGAACAGGCAAGAGAAAAGCGTGCTTACGAATCCGAATTGCGAAGAACGGCAAGGCATCAGCGTAATACCATCGAAAGATAATTCCAAATCAGAAATAACAACAAATGACCTCTGTACGGCAATCATCAGGATTGCGGTACGGGGGTCAAATCATTTTATGAAAGACCTGCTAATAAAAGTCAATAGGGAAAACGAATAAATTTCAATCAGGTAAAAGGCAACACTCAACAAGACCGTAACAAAAGCAAATTTTGAAACAGTCGTATGCAGATAAGCGGAAGCACAGGAGTGCTTCGCTTGGAAATATTCTACTGTTTGTGCTTTTTCAACATACAAAAACTTCAGAATGATGATTCCGAACTTTTTGTAAACTCGCTATGCGAGTTCAGGTGTTGACAATATCAGCTCGTTCTGAATCGAGACACTCTTTAACTCTGGCGTAGTAAATTCTCAGAAATTTGTTTGCACCGGCAATCATGTAAACTTTGTAAGGCTTGCCTTCTGCACGTTTTTTATCAATAAACTGAAAAACAGGTTCATTGGCAGGACTTTTCACAAGAATTACTTTCATCACTTGAAACAGATTTTTTCTCAAATCCCCGGAACCTCGTTTTGAAATACTGCGTGATGCAACATCAACCGTACCGGATTGGTAAGGAGGAGCATCAATTCCTGCGAATCCGATAAGGGCTTTCTTGTTTCTGAAACGGTAAATATCACCGATTTCAGCAATAAGCTGCGGAGCAAGTACCGGACCAACGCCATACATTCCGATAACAGTGTCGTATTCCGGTAATTGCTTCGCAAGCTTGTCCATTTCATTTCTTACGGTAACAATGTTTTCATTTATCGAATTCAGTTGATTTATACAAGTTTTAATCAAAATCTCAGTTGATTCATTTTTAGGAAGCAAGCCTACATTTCCGCAAGCTTCGGCATATATGTCAAAAGCTTTATCTTCACTGAATTTGTAACCGTTACGATGACACCATTTTTCATAACGCTTGGTAAATTCTTTGAGTGATAAGCCACAAACACATTCACAGTGCCAGAATTTCATTCCGAAATCAAGCCATTTTACACTGCCGTCAGGTCGCTGAGGTGATGTAAACAGCTTTTGAATGTCGGGAAATGTCTGGTCAAACATGGCAATAAGATTGTTCGAAATCATATTCTTTAATTTAACAAGCTGGTTGTATTGACGGTTGAATATCTTTAATGATTTGCGAATGTCATTTTCAGGCACATATTCAATCAGGTCGAGCCAGTGTTCAAGACCCCAGTTTGCAATTTTAACAGAGTCTTTTTTATCTGTTTTAGCTTTTCTTACCGTGATATTTGAATCGTAGTTGGCTATGAGAATAGGGTTGATTACGGTAACAAATATACCCGATTCATGGAGAAAATCGGCTATAGGGTCATTGTAATGGCCGGTGCTTTCCATGATCACCTTAGTCTCACCCGGAAGACTTTTAAGAAAACTTGCCAGTTCTCCGAGTTCTCTTTCGGTGTGAGCAACATCATGCGGTTCAGCAACTACAACGCCGAGAGGCTGCATAACGGCAACCGTGCTTTTTCCTTTGGAAACATCAATTCCTACTGCATTCATTGGCATACTCCTGTCATAATGTATTTTCACGAATTGGTGACCATCTTTTACCCATTCCGATTCAATCTGTTGGGTGACACGGGCGTTGCAGCCCTACCTGCTGAAACCGAACGCTGTAATGGAAGGATGGCTGACTGTCTTTCTAACGGGCGTAACAGCCCAAGGAGGAATACGTCAGACCATTTCGCCCTTCCATTATAGCTTAGGAATAAGAACGAAGCGAGCATACCCGGCTGGCATGCTCACCACGGCAAATATATTGTAACAGGAGAAATAATTAAAACCACCCCTTTCGAGTGGTTTAATTATACGTGATATAATGCGTCTTGCAACAACAATCGCGGATTTTGACGGGTATGTTGAAACCGATGCCGAAAAGGTCAGATGCTATGAGGGAACCGGCTTCAGGCATCTTGATTATTCATTCTACAGAAAGAATTTTCCCTGTTCGGAATTTATGGGAAATAACTGGATAAAAGAGATTGCCGCTGCCTCCAAAGAGGCGGAAAAGCTCGGCTTTGATTTCATTCAGGCACATTCCCCGGGGAACGATTATTTCAGCAAAGATAAAAAAGAAGTCATCGACGGAAACATCCGCTCCATTGAGGCGTGCGCCTATCTCGGAATTGACAGAATCGTTGTTCACTCCGGCAGAAGCAACAGCTTCTTTCTGCCGCAGGATATGAAAACATATTTGAACGGCATCAAAGAATTTTACTCGGCACTTTTTCCTGCAATGGAAAAATATAATGTGAGCGTGCTCGCAGAAAATTATATACCTGCCGATAAAGGCGTATGCAATCTTGCGGGGAGCAAAGAGCTGAATGAGCTTCTTGATATATGTTCTCATCCTCTGCTCGGAATTTGCTGGGATGTCGGTCACGCGAACCTGATAAATCCCCGCCAGTACGGCGATATCGCTGCACTCGGCAGCAGACTTAAAGCAGTGCATATTCAGGATAATATGGGTATAAAGGATGACCATATCTGCCCTTATATGGGAACTCTCGATATCGACGGAGTGATGCGCGGTTTGAAGGATAACGGATTTATTGAACGCGGTGGAGTTTTCACCTTTGAATGCGACAATATAGTTTCGACTCCCGATTCCTGGCCGAATTACAGAAACACAAGCGGCGAAGCAACAGCCGTCTATCCTTCGCTGAGCGTTAAAAAATCAGCTGTCTGCCTGATGTATGAGGTCGGCAGAAACATTCTCACAAAACACGGCTTAAAGGTTGAATAAGCCATTGATATTATAATACCCGGCAGGAGAATTGATATGTTCAACGGAAATTACATTTTCAATCAGAAAATGACGGGTGAAAACCGTCTGCCTGCAAGAACGCTTACCGTTCCTGCGGAGAAACCCGGTATCACACACAAAAACTGTGAAGAATCCTCGCGTATGCAGTGCCTTGACGGCGAATGGTCTTTTCTGTATCTTACAGAGGATGACGGAAAAGAATATTGGAGCAAAGAAACCGATGACAGCAAGTGGGATAAAATTCCGGTTCCGTCCATGTGGCAGTATCTCGGTTACGGAAAATGCCTCTATCCCAATGTGCAGTATCCGTTCCCTTATGACCCGCCTTACATTCATGCGGAAAATCCCGTCGGAATATACCGCTGTCATTTCAAGGTGAAGCGTAAAGCCGAAAATACTGTGATACGTTTTCTCGGCGTTGATAATGCTTACTTCGTTTACCTAAATGACGAATATGTGGGCTTTTCAAAAGGAAGCCGCATTGCAGCTGAGTTTGATATAACGGATTATCTCACCGACGCTGAAAACATTCTCACGGTCAAGGTTTATACATACTCCGACGCTTCGTATCTTGAAAACCAGGATATGCTGCTTGCATCGGGAATTTTCCGCAGTGTATGGCTTGTTTTTTCGGACTACGAGTCCCTGTGGGATTACACGGTTATTCCCGATAAAAACGGCTTTATCGTCAACACCGAAATGCACACCTCGGAAAAAAGCAGCCTTTGTGTCAGCCTTTTTTCCGCAGAGGGTGAAAAACTTTTTGAAGACTTGCATCCGTCCGCACTCTCCGATACATTCCGCATAGAGCTTGAAAATCCCACCCAATGGAATGCGGAGTGCCCTTATCTTTATACTCTTGTTTTCAAGGTGATTTCACCGGGAACGGAGCCTGAAATCCACACCAAAAAGATCGGCATTTGCATTCCGTCAACCGAAGGGAACAAATTTCTTATCAACGGCAAGCCTGTTTTCCTCAAGGGCGTTAACCGTCACGACAACAATCCGTTTACGGGCAGAGCCATTACAAATGAGCAGATTTTCAATGAACTTTGTGATATAAAAGGCTGTAATCTGAATGCGATACGCTGTTCTCATTATCCGCGGCATCCGTATTTTTATGAGGCGGCTTCCGAGCTCGGAATATATGTCATGGACGAGGCGGATAACGAAACCCACGGCGCACATGTTACGGGCGACCAGGGCGCTCTCAACAAGGATCCCGAATGGTACCCGGCATTTTTCGACAGACTTTCAAGAATGTATTATCAGGATAAAAACGAAACCTGCATTACAATATGGTCGGTCGGCAACGAATCGGGCGAGGGTGAAAATAACTATAAGTGTTCTCAGTGGCTTGATGCTCAGGCGATAAGGAAGCCCCAATCCGGCAATCCTCCGGGAGGCTTCACTCAGGATTTCCGCTACACGGGCTATATGGATATGGAAACACTTTCCTCCTTTGATGAAGACGGTGCGCCCGTTATGATGACAGAATACGGTCATGCCATGGGCAACAGCCCGGGCGGACTTTCGGACATCTGGAAATATGTTTATACACATCAGCATATCTGCGGCGGTTATGCGTGGGAATACAAGAACCACGGCTTTTATGAAAAAGGCAAAGACGGCAAGGCGCGTTATCTCTACGGAGGAGATTTCGGCGACGCTTACCACTGGTCAAACTTCTCCCTTGACGGATTTCACACCTCCGACGGCACTCCGAAGCCCTCATGGGACGAGCTTCGTCAGGTATCGGCACCCGTATTTGCCGACATTGCTGAAAACGGCATAAGCGTAATGAACACGCTTGATTTTACCGACCTCAGAAATATTAAGCTTGATTGGAAAATCTTTTACGGTGAAAAAACCGGGCACAGCGGAACCGACATTATTGACTTTATTCCCGCCCACGGCAAAAAGCATATTCCCATTGATTTATCCTGCAATGATACAGATGAATTCTGCTTTGCCGATTTTGTTTTCACTGACGGCGATAAAGAAATCGGTCGTAAATCTTTTGTTCTTAAAGAGGCTGAGAGCAAAACAGCGGCAAATCGGGCGTTTGATTATGAGATAAAAAATACAAGTGAAAATTCGTTCTCAATCATTACATCAGATATGTGTATGGATTTCCGGGGCGGAATGATTGCGGGAATCAACGCGGGCGGCAGGAAAATTCTTGCTTCACCCGTGCGCCCGAATCTGTTCCGTGCTCCGACGGACAATGACGGTATTTTCAACTTCATGCCGCGCAAAGCGGAAATGTGGGCGAAGAGACTTGTTAATACCGTGCGTTTCGGCGAGCATAACACCGTTATCAACGGTGAAAAATCGTGCCTGACGGTTGAAACCTGCGGAAAAATTCTTCCGCAGGGTGAATGCTGGGGCTTTGACACAAAAATTGTTTATACAATAACCTCTCCCGGAGAAATCCGTGTGAAAATATCGGGAAAGCCCTACGGCAATGTTCCCTCGCCGCTTCCCCGAATCGGGCTTGTTTTCCCGATTGCAAAGGAATTTGATACCGCAAGCTGGTTCGGCAGAGGCCCCGGCGACAGCTATCCCGACAGAAAAGACAGTACCTTGTTCGGTGAGTTTTCGGGCAATATAGAAAACATGAACTTCATTTATGATGTTCCGCAGGAAACGGGAAACCGCGAGGACACCTACCGTGTGACGCTTACTTCTCCTGATTGTGATAAATCGGTTGAAATTACCGCTGACGAGGAAAATCCCGGGCTGTTTGCTTTTTCATACCACCCGTTCACGCTCGAAAATCTGACCGCCGCCCGTCACCGTGATGAGCTTGAAAGAAGCGATGAAAACTATCTTTATGTTGATAAAAAAATGCGCGGTCTCGGCAGCAATTCCTGCGGCCCGGAGCCCGAGGAAGAATATGAGCTCAAACCCGAACCGTTCGAGTTTTCATTTGTAATAAGGATTAAGTAGGCAAAAGAGAGTCGAACCCAATATGGTTTTGGCGACATCTTTTTGCCAATATATCGTTAAAAATGCTCGGAATACATAAAGTATTCCTGTGCTTTTTGCCTCATCTTGGCAGAAAATCTGTCTGCCAAAACTGCTTGC
>JAZUJJ010000070.1:0-5615 GCA_045642725.1 Acutalibacteraceae bacterium | reverse complement strand
GCACCTTAAAAAGATGAGATTTGCGTGCAGTCAGGTGTTTCTTCGACGCAGGAATACTTCCGTATTTCAAGGAGAAAAACGCCTGAATGTGCGTGAAGCTCACTTTTTAAGGCATATAGGGTTCGATTCCCTTTTGCCTAGGCAAAAGGGTATCGTACAACATTTCATATTGAAATAGCCACTTATATCGTATCAGCAGATTGCCGGCTCCGTAAGCGGTTGAACTATTCATGCGCTTATGGTATAATTATTTAACCAAATGTATGAATCATATATAATTATGCTATCATATTTGAAACAAAAAAATCGCCGCGGTTCAGCTTCCTTTCGTTCCCGGTTGTGTTGACGCTTTGCGGCAGAATGGAGATAAATATGAAAACCGTAAAAATCGATAAGAATCAGATTCTCGGCAAAATCAGAGATCTCAACGGTGTCGGCGGCGGGCCGCTTACTTCAAACTTCACCTGTGATGCGACCGAGCTTTTCAAAGAGGCGCGGATTCCGTTTTCAAGAACACATGACATCGAGTATCCGTACGGCTCGGGCGAATTCGTTGATATTCATTGTGTGTTTCCCGATTTCAAGGCCGATGCGGACAATCCCGAATCATACAATTTTGTATTGACCGACGCATATCTCAAAGCCATATTGGATGCCGGTGCAAAACCGTTTTATCGTCTCGGCGCCACCATTGAACATCAGCCTATAAAAAGGCATATCTTTCCTCCCGCTGACAGTGAGAAGTGGGGCAGGATATGCTCTCACATAATTGCGCACTATAATGAGGGTTGGGCAAACGGATTTCATATGAACATTGAGTACTGGGAAATATGGAATGAACCCGACCTTAAAGACCGCTGCTGGACCGGAACCGAAGAACAGTTCTTCAGCCTGTATGATGCCGCGTCGAAAATAATCAAAGCCGAGCATCCGGATATCAAACTCGGCGGGTGCGGATTTACCAATCCGAGAAGCAAAATGGTTGAGCGTTTTCTTGAGCATATCAGTAAGTCGGGGGCACCGCTCGACTTCCTTTCGTGGCACGGATATATCCATTCCCCGAAGCAGGCGATTATGCTTTCGGAATACGCCGACGAGCTTATGAAAAAATACGGATACGGCAATATCGAAAGCATTTACAATGAGTGGAATTATGTTTTCACCTGGGGAAACGGGCTGATACAGAAATCCATCAACGAGCATAAGACAGCTCTCGGAGCATCCTTCGTTTCATCGGTCATGACGGTTTTACAGAAGGGACGCACCGACAAGGCAATGTACTACGATGTACAGATAAATATGGCAAACTGGAACGGCGTTTTTCATAAGGGTGATATGACGACTCACGGTGAGCCGTTTGTCATCACTCCCGAAAAACCGTATTATGCACTGAAATCCTGGGGCATGCTTAAAGACCTCGGGAACGAGGTTTATTCCGAATCGGATAATGATGACGTTTTTGTTGTTGCGGCAGCCGATGATAAAGAGCTTCGCGTGCTTATCACTTATTATAACGATGATGATGGCCTGGGAAGAAGCAAACCGCCGCGCGACAGCATAAAGATTGACCTCGGCTCACTCGAATATAATAACGCAGAAGTCCGCATCGTTGACAATGACCGCAATTTTGAGCCCGAGGCACTTGAAAACGGTACTGTGGTTCTTGACGGAAATTCATTCGCACTTGTTACATTCAAGCTGTAATATGATAAGCCGAAATCACACAAATAAATACGAATTTTTCCGTCGGCCTTAGCGGAATTTATGCATTCATATACTCCGTGCCTCAGTTTGCTGTGAGCGTTTTCACCTTATCAACAACTCTTCCGAACTGCTCAAGAGAAACCACATTCGGAATTGAATGGTCTGTTGCAAAGATATAACCGCCGTCCCTGCTGAGAATGGGCAGAAGTCTGTCGAGCTCGGCTTCCATTTTGACCGGGTCATTCCAGAGCAGCGCGTTGATTCCGCCGTGAAGAACAATATCTTTTCCGTATTTTTCCTTTATCTCCACCGGCTCCATGCCTGCCTTGACCTCAATGGGATTGAGCGCATCAATGCCCATTTCTATGAATTCCGGAATAAAGGGTCTCACATCGCCGCAGGAATGAAGCTCAGCTTTCATCCCCTTTGAATGAATCCAGTCCACCGCTCGCTGATGAACAGGCTTCAGAAGCTCACGGTACATCTTCATTGAGAAGAACTGATTCTGCTTGTAGCCCATATCATCCCACCAGAAGCCGCAGTCGAATTTATAGCCGGCATCAAGCACCTGTTCAAACAGACCTATGCACACATCAAGATAGGTGTTGAACATATCAACGCACCATTCCGGCTCCTCAATCATGGCAATAAGCACATTTTCGAGCCCGACCATGCCGGAATGCGCCACATCGAAGCCGAACCACAGAGACATCTGCTTCCATCTGTCTTCCTCAACGGCACGGGGATATTCTTTTTCAAGCCATTTCCAGTTTATTCTGTCAGGCGTTGGGAGCATACGCGCCTTGGCCTCCTGCCACGCCGCACTTGAGGTTATCCTTCTTTCAAGATACTGCGGGGTCGTATCTTCACCCACAAGCTTCTTTTCGGTGGTGCCCCATTGGGTTGTATAAATGCGGGAAACACCGTCGTCGGAAATCGTTTTCACCTCATACCTCGGAGAATTATCCACTCCGAGCGAGAATTTTTTATCGATTCCGAAGAAATCACGGTAGTCGGTATTGCCCGGCATACCTTCTCTTTTCCATCGGCTTATCGTGCCGTCCCACGGCTCATCGATTATCGGCACTCTGTCCGGAGCCTTGTGGTCAAAAACGAGCATCATACGCTGTCTGTCTGTCAGTTTTTCCATTTTTTCACCCCCCGGAAACAACATCATAACGATTATTTCATTTTTAACTGTGGTCGGTAAGCGTTCCGGCGATGTTGTAATTCCACTTTTCAAAGCCGGATTTATTCAGCTCTGCATTATCATCAGGCAGAGTAAAATCGAAATTTGCGGGGTCTCTGAAGCCCGGATCCATTATAATCGCATTGTTGAAAAGACCGAGCTTATTCATATCTTTTGCATAAATTCTTTCAAGAGGTTTGTTGCTCGAATTATAATCGTTGAAAACATATTTTCCGTTTGCAAGATCCCAGCAGATGTTTGATTCATCTTTGAAAAAGTGATTTCCGGCTTTTGCATAAACCGGAGTATTATCCGAAAGAAGAATGTTATTACGGAATGTAAATTCACTGTGTGCCGATTCATCTTCATATTGCAGATAACCTGTCTGACTCTGACCGTGAGCAAAGCTCGAGCACATCTGACCCTCTCCGTTAAGAGCAAAAATATTATTACGGATTATGTTGTTTTCGCCGTAATGCTGGTGAAAGCCCTGCGAACCGCAGTCATAAACAAGATTCTTTTCAACGAGAATATACTGCGAGCCTTCGTCAAGATAGATTCCCCATCCGCCGTAGCCGCCGGCTCCGGGATCAGCTGCAACATTACGGATAACATTGCCCGAAAGAACGGTTCCCGGTTGATTTCCGAGAGTGTAAATTCCGCCCATATCCGAAAGCCAACCCTGACCTATATCGTGAAGATAGTTATTTTTAACCGAAATATGATTTGTTACCGAATATGTATAACCCCATATCCATCCGATTGAAATTGAGGAATAATACCCGTTGCATATTTCATTATTGGAAATATCGCAGTTCCTTGCGTGGGTCAGAAAAGCTCCGATGGCGGCATAAAAATATCTGCCGTAGCCGTCGACAAAGTTATCAACGAAGCTGATATTTTCGGTTATTTCGGAATCAACATCCGAATTATAGCCGTCAATGAAAACTGCGGATGCACCTATATCGGTGAAATTACATCCTCTGATTTCGGAATTTTTAACTCTGCGCAGAAACTTGACCGCCGAAAGGCCGATATTTTTGAAATTGCAGAAACGGATATTGATGTTTTTTGAGTCGGCAGCCTCAAAAGCCGCTCCGGTGTCAAATTCCGCCTGCGGATGCCTTATTCCGGAATTTGCAAGCCAATGGCTGTTGGGAACGATTTCGGGATAAGTGCTGTCGGTGTTGCGGAAGGTAATTCCCTCAAAGGAAACGCCGCTGCAATTGCTGATTTCAACGAATTTATCCGTTAAAGCTATGCTGATATCAATATTTTCCTTTGTCTGACCCGCCAAAGGAAGATAAAAAATTTTGCCTTCGGTGCGGTCATAATACCATTCTCCCGGAGCATCAAAAGCTTCATAAACATTCTCAAAGAAATATTTGTTGCTTTTTTCAATTGAACCGGACATCGGAGATTCGAGAAGAATCCTGTTTCTGCTTTCGTCATAGCCGCGAAGCTTTGAAAAATCATCTATCCAGAGATGAAGCACTCTTATCGTTACATCTTCGGGGTTCTTGAAAGCCTTGATTTCCTGCTTTGAAGACGGCGTCATTTCCATATCGCCGAAAGTAAGCGACCAGGGAGTATTTTCTTTGGTAAACTTTGCGTTTTCGTGGTTTTCATCTTCAATATAGAAATATCCCTCCTCGGGATATCTCGTCTGCGGCAAAACATTTTTTCCCTGAAAAACCGCATTGAAATGAAGCCCGTCGGGTACGGGTGCGCTGAAGCAGTCATGACCGTTTGCTCTGTCCTGCTGCCAGCCGCCGATTTTCATTGAGCCGTCAAAAACGACCTCTTCGCCCGGCTTTGCGATAAACGAAATGTTTTCGGCATCATCTGATGTGAATTTCATGGATTCGGTGAAATAATAAATGCCGCCGCTTATCCATATACGGATTTCTCCGCTCTTCTGCTTTGCCAGCTCCTTTGCTCTCTGAACGGTCGCAACCGGAGAAGCCTCCGAGCCGTCGTTTTCATCGCTTCCGCTGACGGAAACGGCAATATCATTTGCTCCGAATTCATATTCAGTCATATTTTTTTCCTCTTTGTCAATAATCTGATTATCGGTATATCTGTAAACAGCGGTTTTGGGCTTATAAAAAAGTCCGATAAGAGGCGTTAATATTGCCATAAAAAATGCAATAAGCTTCATTCCGAATCCCATATCACTTATTCCTTTCGATTTCCGTTTTTGTTGATTCAATTATATAAAGAGAAAAAACCCGTGTCAATATGTTGAGTCAGTTTGCAAAAAAATAATTTTCCCGATATCGGTTATAAAACGGATGTTATTATTTCAGTCTCTGCCGTTAAAAAAAGCCGAAAAGCACCGCAGAAAACAAAATATCGGACAGGCTTGAAAAATTTGTAGCCCTTTTGCCGTATTGTCCGTATATATCAGTGTAAGTCGAAAGTTTTATGCGTTTATTATCAGGTAGGCAAAAGGGAATCGAACCCTACATGCCTTAAAAAGTGAGCTTCACGCACATTCAGGCGTTTTTCTCCTTGAAATACGGAAGTATTCCTGCGTCGAAGAAACACCTGACTGCACGCAAATCTCATCTTTTAAGGTGCAAGCAGTTTTGGCAGACAGATTTTCTGCCAAGATGAGGCAAAAAGCACAGGAATACTTTATGTATTCCGAGCATTTTTAACGATATATTGGCAAAAAGATGTCGCCAAAACCATATTGGGTTCGACTCTCTTTTGCCTA
>JAZUJJ010000069.1:0-18676 GCA_045642725.1 Acutalibacteraceae bacterium | reverse complement strand
CAGAATCACGCATTATACTGTGTTGCTGCGGTGTTTCCGCCTTCGCCTGTCCAGTTGGTGTGGAAGAATTTGCCTCTGGGCTGATCGGTTCTCTCATAAGTGTGAGCGCCGAAATAGTCGCGCTGTGCCTGAAGCAGATTGGCGGGCAGGTTTTCGCAGCGATAGCCGTCATAGTAATTGAGAGCAGCAGACATTGCGGGAAGGGGAATACCGTTGAGCATGGCGGCGGCACAGACTCTTCTCCAGCCTGCCTGAGCTTTATCCATAACGCCCTTGAAATAGGGGTCAAGAAGAAGATTGGTAAGTGAGGGATTACTGTCAAAAGCTTCCTTTATCTTGCCGAGGAATACGCTTCGGATGATGCAGCCGCCTCTCCACATGAGGGCGATTCCGCCGTAATTAAGATTCCAGTTGTAGGTTTTTGCGGCAGAGCGCATAAGCGTGTAGCCCTGGGCGTAGGAAACAATCTTTGCGGCAAAAAGAGCATCCTTGATGTCGTTTATGAACTGAGCCTTGTCACCCTTGAATTCGGGAACAGGGCCTGTAAGTATTGCGGAAGCACCGACTCTTTCCTCTTTCATTGCACTCAGGCAGCGGCTGAAAACAGCTTCACCGATAAGGGTAAGGGGGATGCCTTCATCAAGAGCGGCAATGCCTGTCCATTTTCCGGTACCCTTCTGACCGGCTGTGTCAAGAATGTGATTGACAATGGGGGCACCGTCTTCGTCTTTATAAGCAAGAATATCTCTTGTGATTTCGATAAGGTAGCTGTCAAGCTCTTCGGTATTCCACTTTGCAAAGACCTCGTGCATTTCGTCTGCACTCATTCCGAGGAGATCTCTCATAAGCTGATAAGCTTCGCATATAAGCTGCATATCGCCGTACTCAATGCCGTTGTGAACCATTTTTACGAAATGGCCTGCACCGTTTTCGCCGACCCATTCACAGCAGGGGCTTCCGTCCTCAACCTTTGCGCAGATAGCCTGGAAAATCGGCTTTACGCTTTCCCATGCGGCGGGTGAGCCGCCGGGCATCATGCTGGGGCCTTTGAGTGCTCCCTCCTCGCCGCCGGAAACGCCTGTTCCGACATAAAGGAGACCCTTGCTTTCAACATAAGCGGTTCTTCTTGCGGTGTCGGGGAAATGGGAATTGCCGCCGTCGATAATGATGTCGCCGTCTTCAAGAAGAGGAATAAGGTTGTCGATCATATCGTCAACAGCCTGACCGGCTTTAATCATCATCATGACCTTGCGGGGCTTTTCAAGAGAAGCGATAAGCTCTTCAAGAGAATATGTACCCACAATGTTTTTGCCCTTTGCTCTTCCGTTTACGAAATCGGTAACCTTCTGAGCCGTTCTGTTATAGACGGAAACGGTAAAGCCCTTGCTTTCCATATTCATAACAAGGTTTTCACCCATAACCGCAAGACCGATAAGTCCGATGTCTGATTTTTTCATTTTACATATTCTCCTTTGCTTTTTTTATGTTTTCAAGAACCGAATAAGGTATCTTAAGATTGCCTGTACCCGTGCCGATGCTGATGTGGGGCTTCATCTGTGCATGGAAATCCGTTCCGCCGGAAATCATAAGGCCGAGCTCTTTTGCCATTGCCTGATATTTTTCCTGCATTTCCGGAGTGTATTCGGTATAATAACCTTCAACACCGTTCAGACCGTGAGCTTTAAGCCCGGTAAGAAATTCACGAAGGGGCTCATCCTCCATTTTTATGAGGTGAAGATGTGCAACGAAGGAAAGTCCTCCGCAGTCCTTTATCAGCTCAACGGTTTCTTCGGCGGTCAGACGCTGAACACCGCAGTAAGCATATTTTCCGTTTTCAAGATAGAGCTTGAAGCCTTCTTTAACACTCTGAGTGTAGCCCTTATCCATGAGAAGCCTTGCAAAATGGGCTCTGCCGATAATGCCGTTCGGGGCAATGGCTCTCGCTTCATCCATTGTTACATCAAAGCCCAGCTCGTTGAGCTTGCGGCAGGTTTCGCTGTTTCGGAATTCCCTTGTTTCCTTGCACTCTTCAAGAGTTTTAAGAAGCTTGGGGCTGTCAATATCAAGATAGTAGGCGAGGATATGTGTTTCCGTTGCGGATTGAACGGAAAACTCAATGGCGGGAACGACCTCAACGCCGATTTTTCTGCCTTCTTCCATGGCTTCCTTAACGCCGTCAATGCTGTCGTGGTCGGAAAGAGCAATGGCGGTCAGGCCTGCCTGTTTCGCTTCCCTTACGACCTCGGCAGGGGTCATTGAGCCGTCGGATTTAATCGAATGTGTGTGTAAATCGATATATCTT
The DNA here is from genome assembly GCA_045642725.1 of Acutalibacteraceae bacterium. Classification (GTDB taxonomy): domain Bacteria; phylum Bacillota; class Clostridia; order Oscillospirales; family Acutalibacteraceae; genus CAG-177. The sequence goes on along the minus strand of JAZUJJ010000069.1, from coordinate 16,374 downwards.
TCCATTTTTTATCACTCCGTTGTCCAAAGTCCCAGAGCGGGATTGCTGATATAGAATATTTCTTCGCCGTCAACGGTGTGATAGCCGTCGGTGAGCTTTGACGGGTCATATTTTTTTGCCGCTTCTTCATAAGGCATATAGTTGAATGCGGCGCCTCTTACCTCTTCTTCCGTGAGCTTCGAGGTACAGTAGGTGATTTTGAATCTGCCGTCGGAGGAGCCGTGAATCAGGTGTGCGGCAACGGAAAGGTTTTCACGCAGGTCTTCGTTTTCATCCACGAGCTTAAGCACCTTTTCTCTGCCGACATAACCGTATTTTCTTATCAAGCGGTCATTTTCGTCATCTTCACCGAACTTTTTGACTTCGGGAGCAAGAACGATAAGCTCACCGCCGTCGGCAATGGCCATTCTCGTTCTGTATATGGCTTTGTTGCCGAGCCATGTGCTTTTGAATTCTCTGCCGTCAAGATAGACGACAACCTTTTTGAAGGGCTCTTTGACATGGGTGAGGTTTATTTCCTGACTCAGTGCCACAGCCTGCTCAAACATATCTCTTTTTTCACCGATAAACATACCGTGGATGTATGTTTCGTCGCCCTTGTTGGTAGTGACGGTAAGAACAAAGAGAAGAGGAACATCCTTAAGGAAGTTTTCCTGAGCGTAGTCAAAGACCTTGCGAACGGGTGAAAAATCCTTACCCATAATTCTTTCCATGCCGTAGAATGCACCGAGCATGTGAGAGGAATTTATCATGTTGCTTCCGCCGCAGCCGACGAAAATATTTTTGGAATAGTTTGCCATTCCCACAACCTCGTGGGGAACGACCTGACCGACGGAAATAATGAGGTCATAGCTTTTATCTACAATGAGCTTGTTGACCTCAACATCTATCTTTGTGTTGACAAGGCCTTCGGAAACCTCGTTGACAAATTCTGCGGGAACCTCGCCGATTTTGACAACATCCTTACGCCAGTTGTGAACTATGATTTTTTCAAAGGGAACACCTTCACCGAAAAAGGCAAGGCATTCTTCCCTTGTCATGGGCTCATGGGTGCCGAGAGCAGGCATGATATCCACATCACAGGTGTCCTTGAGCATTTCATAGTAAGCGGCGGTGATTTTTCCCGCACCGGAATACATTCTTGTATAATCCGGAGGGAGAAGCAGAACTTTTTTCAGCTTTTTATCTTTTATTGACTCTGCAAGAGCAATTTTTAATTCCTCATCGGAAATATACGGCTCTTTTCTGATTATCAAATCCGTTCATCTCCAAACTTTCCCATTTTATAAAGAATATTATCACATATATTTAATAAAAACAAGTGTAAAGTTACAAACCAAAAACTCCAAATTACGGAGAACGGATTGAAAAAAGCAAAATAATGTGATAAAATAAAAATGCCGGAATACGGCAACACAGACTCCGGGCAAAAGGGAATCAAACCCGATATGCCTTAAAAACAGAGGTAATAATCATGCAGGAAGTTCTTGCTTTTCTTAAATCCGTTCTCGCCGCAATAATTGCATTTTTCATGGCAATTTACGGCTTTTTCTGCGGGCTTTTCAAATGCTGTAAGCCCGATGAAACAACAACGACCACGGCGATAGTTTCCGAAAGCGACATAGATGTTTCTTCAACTGACCCGACTGACATTCCGGACAGTACGGAACCGTCAACGGAGAGCACCACCGAAAGCACAACGGACGGCACTTCTTCTGGCACCACCGAGCCGACGCCCTTTGAGCCGACAACATTGAAAGACCCGGCTGTAAGTGCTTCTCTTTCAAGCTTCGGCGGCTCGGAGTTTGAAAAATTCACGGGCTCATCTGCAAGAAGCGGATATTTCTGTGCCTGCGGTCAGACAAGGTCAAAGGACGGTAAATTCAGCGGCCTTATCAGCGGTAAATTCTCGTCACCTTACAGCTTCATTACAAAATATGACACGACGGGCACAGAGGTCTTTACCATTCCCGTTTATAATGCCTCATATCCGGTTTATCTTACGGATGTTACCATAATGAGAAACGGAAATATCGTTGCTTGCGGCTACATTGAAAAGGGTGCTAAAAGCACAGCGTTCTTTGATGTTTATGACCCTGACGGAGCACTTATTCTTCATAAGGAAGCGACCTGCAGCGGAAGCTGTTTCTACAATGCGGTTTCGACCACCTCAGACGGATTTGTTATCGGCGGTCAGACCGGCTCAAACACAGGCGATTTTGAGGGCCTGCCCGATTACACCTGCGGTGTCATTATTCGCTTTTCCGCAAACGGAGATGTGCTTTGGAAAAGATACCTCGGCGGAACGAGGGGCGCAGATGTGACTGACCTTGACACGGACACAAACAACAATACCTATGTTACGGTTTCCACAAGCTCCGTTGACGGTGAAATGGCATCCTTCAGCGGACTTATAGAAAACAGTCTTGATAATGTTGTTATCAAATACAATTATGCCGGAGAAATGCAGTGGTACGGTGTAATTGCAAGCAACGCCAGCGACAGCTTCAATTCCGTTGCCGCAGACAGCAATAACGGCGGATGTATCGTCGGCGGCAGCTATACGATTTTTTCAACGGATAAGCCCGGCGGAACTCTCAGCGACCTGACGGTTGCAGGCGGCACGGATTCCGTACTTATAAGATTTGACACAAGCGGAAAAATCAAGTGGAAAAGGTCGGTTTCCGGTATCGGAGATGACTATATCACGGATGTCGTGAAGCTTGACGGCGGTTATGCCGCAGTGGGCAGAACGACCTCCGCAAACCGTGAATTCTATGAAAATCACGGCGGATATGACGGTTTTGTTGATATTGTTTCCACCACGGGCAAGCAGATAGCCTGCCGTAATCTCGGCGGCACCGAAAGAGATGATATAGGCTCTGCGGCATTCAACAGCGGAAATCTTATGGTTTTCGGTCAGTCTTTATCGACAGATTGTTATTTTGAGGGCCAGAACAGCCATATTACGGAAGCTTCCTATGACAGCAATCTGTATGATTGCTTTGCCGCAAGGTATGCAATTGATCTGACATAAGATTATTTGAAATATTAAATTAACGGGGGTAAAGCTGTGACTTTACCCCCGTTAAAAGGTTTATTACTGTGTAATCTGTTGTTCTGTTGTGTATGTATATGTCGTTCCGGTCTGGAATTCGGTGGTGCTTGAGATTCCCACTTCTCCGGTATCTTCCGTGGATGCTTCGGTAACGGGCTGATATACTCTCAGAGTAACGGTGGTGTCTCTCTTATAGCTGCGCTCGGGAGTGGGAGCCATCATGATTACTTCGTTTTCTTTATAGCCTTCGTCGTGGGTTATTGATAAATTCACCTTAAAGCCCAGCTCCGTAAGTCTGGCCTCTGCTTCGTCGCAATTTGTGCCTTCAACATTTGGCAGAAGTATCATTTCGCTGCCCTTGCTGACATATAGAATTATTTCTGTGCCCTTGGCAACCTGGGTGTCGGGGTCGATGCTCTGGGAAATGATATAGCCTGCGGAAATTTCAGAGTTATAAACCTCTTCTTTTTTCAGTTTGAAATTGCCGGTGAATACGGCGTTGGTTTCAATATCATAAATACTGCGCTCAATGAAATTGGGTACGGGTATTTTTTCCGCTTCCGAAACTACTTCGGTCTGTTTTCCGGGAATGAGGCGGCCGAAGTCAAATTTATCCTTGAATACGGTGGCGGCAAGGACCGCAAAGGTTCCGAGACCCACAAGAATTATTACCAGAGCGGTAATGAGCATTGTGAGGGCGGGACTTTTCTTTTTTTCGGGCTGTGATGCGGGCTGAACGGGGGCGGGCTGCTCCTGCTGCCTGACATAAGGAACTCCTGCGGCTGTGGCGGCAGGGGAGGCGGAAAGCTCCGCACGAAGCTGCTCAACGCTTCTTGTTCTGTCCTGAGGAAGTATCTGCAGGGCGTTGATAAGCCCGTTGATAACATAAGCGGGCAGCGCCTCGGCAAATTTGCCGGGAACCATGAGCCTGTCGTTTGCCATTCTTTCCTTTGAAGGAATGGGGTCACTGCCGATAAGGGTACGGTAAAGCACGGCGGCAAAGGCATAAATGTCTGTCCATGCTCCCTGAGCCGAATTGTGACCGTACTGCTCAATGGCGGCATAGCCGTCATATATCTGAGGCGTAAGGCGGCTGTTCACCGTTCTCACATCACCGATTGAAAATCCGGTGATTTTGATTTTTCCGTCTTCACCGATAACGAGAGTGGTGGGGGAAATGCCTTTATGAATAATTCCGTTTGAGTGAAGTGTGCCGAGAGTGGAAAGAGTGGGCATAAGAAGCTGCCTTGCCTTTTCCCAGGAAATATATCCCGTTTTGCTTCTCAGCAGGAAATCACGCAGGGAAATCCCGTCAAAGTGGTCATACACGGCGTAGGATGTGCCGAGGTCTTCAAAGACCGCAGTAACATTTATGAGAGCGGAAAGACCGTTGAGTCTCACGAGTCTTGTCCACATTTCTTCAAAGCTTCGTCTGAGCTCGGCAAAGGAAGCTTCCGAGCCGAGCATAACCTGAAGGTTGAGGTTTGCGGAGGTTCTTGAGGTGAAGGAATCGGGTATGAATTCCCTGATATTCACCGCTTTTTTCTCCTGAAGGTCCCAGCCGATATAAGTGGCACCCTCACCGTTATATTCAAGCATTTTGCCCACAAGGTATCTGTTTCCGAGAACGGTGCGCACGGGCAGATAGGGCGGCATCTGAACGGAATCAACATAGTAACCGCAGTGAGGGCATTTTTTCTCATTGCCTATCTCGTGCATACAGCTCATACAGAGATTGTCGGAACTTATCATTTATAAACTCTCCTTATCAAAAAGAGGTATATTTCACCTATTTTGTTCATCTTACCAAAGGGCATTTTGTTTGTCAACCCATAGCGAAAATTCTTTACATTTTTCGTCAAAATCATCAACTGACGGTTACATATTTTGTAACCAAATGTTTACACACGGGTCTTGAAATACCTTTATTGTACTGTTATAATATATTATGTATAATTAGGCGGAGTTTCGGCATTTACAGGCAAGTCCGGAAGGAGGGAAAGCATGGCAAAAAACGATAATATTCCCCTTTATCTGTTTCATGAGGGCACAAACGCAAAGACCTATGAGTTTCTCGGTTCTCACCCCTGCGGTGACGGAAAAACCGTTTTCAGGGTATGGGCGCCGAATGCAGGTGCCGTAAGCGTTGCCGGGGATTTCAATGCATGGGAACCGTCTGCCGCACCGATGAAAAAAATAAGCGGCGGAGTCTGGGAATGTGTTATTGACGGCGTGAAAAAATATGACGCATACAAATATGTCGTAACAGCTGCGGACGGCCGTGTTTTCCATAAGGCCGATCCCTTTGCTTTCCACGCGGAAACAAGGCCGGGCACTGCTTCAAAATACTATGATTCCCTGAACTTTGACTGGAATGACGCCGGATGGCTCAGAAAAAGAAAAAAGGGAGATATTTATTCTTCCCCCGTTAATATATATGAGGTTCATGCAGGCTCATGGCAGGTTTATGAGGACGGCAATCCTCTTTCCTGGCGTGACCTTGCGGACAGGCTGGTTCCTTATGTCCGTGAGATGAATTACACTCACATTGAGCTTCTTCCGGTTATGGAGCATCCTTTTGACGGCTCCTGGGGTTATCAGGTGACGGGCTATTTTGCACCGACCTCGCGTTACGGCTCACCCGAAGATTTTGCATATTTCGTTGATACCGCTCACAGAGCCGGAATAGGTGTTATTCTTGACTGGGTTCCCGCCCATTTTCCCAAGGATGCCTGCGGACTTTATGAATTTGACGGTACACCGTGCTATGAATATTCCGACCCCAGAAAGGGCGAGCATTACCAGTGGGGCACGAGAATTTTTGATTACGGCAAAACCGAGGTTCAGAGCTTTCTGATTTCAAGTGCCATGTTCTGGCTTGACAAATATCATATTGACGGCCTCAGAGTTGATGCTGTTGCCTCCATGCTTTACCTTGATTACGGCAGGGAGGAGGGTCAGTGGATGCCAAATTCCTACGGCGGAAGAGAAAATCTTGAAGCCGTGGCTTTCCTCAGAAAGCTGAATGAATCTGTCTTCCGTGAACACGGTGATGTCATGATAATTGCGGAGGAAAGCACATCCTGGCCCATGGTTTCAAAGCCGACTTATAACGGCGGGCTCGGTTTCAACTTCAAATGGAATATGGGCTGGATGAATGATGTGCTGCGCTATTTTTCCCTTGACGGGATATACCGCAAATATAATCACGATTGCCTTACATTCTCATTTTTCTATGCTTTTTCGGAAAATTTCGTTTTGCCGATTTCACACGATGAGGTTGTTCACGGCAAATATTCACTCATAAACAGAATGCCCGGCACATACGAAGAAAAGTTTGCCGGTGTGAGGTCTTTCCTCGGCTATATGATGTCGCATCCCGGCAAAAAGCTCTTGTTTATGGGCTGTGAATTCGGTCAGTTTATCGAATGGAATTACAAGCAGGAGCTTGACTGGCTGCTTCTTGATTATGAGGCACACAGGCAGCTTAAAAAATACACCGCCGACCTTAACGGCTTTTATCTGAAGAATCCCGCTTTGTGGGAGGATGATTTCAGCTGGGACGGCTTCGGCTGGATAGTCAGCGATGACACGGCAAACTCAACCGTTGCTTATCTTCGCCGTGACAGAAAAGGAAACGAGCTTATTTCTCTCTGCAATTTCACAAACGTTACCCGCAGAGGTTACAGAATAGGCGTTCCGTCACCCGGCACATACAGAGTTGTTTTTTCATCGGCACTGCCGGAATACGGCGGCAGGGGAGAAAGCACCGCCGGTTCCGTAAAGGCAAAGAAAATACCGTCGCACGGATATGAATACAGCATAGAGGTAAATGTTGAAGGCCTGAGCTGTATGTATATAAAGAACACATCAAGAAAAAAGTCCAAAGAGGAGGACAAATAATATGGCAAGAAAACACGAATGTATCGCTATGCTCCTCGCCGGAGGTCAGGGCAGCCGTCTCGGTATTCTGACCAAGAATATCGCGAAGCCTGCCGTTCCGTACGGCGGAAAATACCGCATTATAGATTTCCCTCTTTCAAACTGCGTAAACTCAGGTATATACACCGTCGGTGTGCTTACCCAGTATCAGCCCCTTGAGCTTAATGATTATATCGGCAACGGTCAGCCCTGGGATCTTGACAGAGCCGACGGCGGAGTTCACATTCTTTCCCCTTATCAGCAGATAAAGGGTACGGAATGGTATAAGGGCACGGCAAATGCAATTTATCAGAACATCAATTTCATTGAAAGATATGACCCCGAATATGTGCTTATTCTTTCAGGCGACCATATTTACAAAATGGATTACGCCAAAATGATTGATTATCACAAGGAAAAGAATGCGGACTGTACCATTGCAATGCTTGAAGTTCCCTGGGATGAAGCAAGCCGCTTCGGCCTTATGATAGTCAATGATGACGGTTCTATTGCGGAGTTTGAGGAAAAGCCGAAAAACCCCAGAAGCAACAAGGCTTCCATGGGCGTTTATGTTTTCAACTGGAAGAAGCTTCGCAAGTATCTCATTGAGGATGAGGCAAACGAAAGCTCCGGCAATGACTTCGGTCACGATGTAATTCCCGCCATGCACTCAAACGGCGAAAGAATGTTTGCTTATCAGTTTGACGGCTACTGGAAGGATGTCGGAACGATAAACAGCCTCTGGGATGCAAATCTTGATTTGCTTAACCCCAAGGTTGACCTTGACCTTGACGATGACAGCTGGAAAATTTATTCAAAGTCACCCGCATCACCGCCTCATTTTATCGGCAGTGACGCAAAGGTTGAAAATTCAATGATAACAGAGGGCTGCGAAATTCACGGTGACCTTGATTTCTCCGTTCTTTTCGCCGATGTAACGGTTGAAGAGGGAGCACAGGTCAAGTATTCCATAGTTATGCCCGGTACCGTTATCAAAAAGGGTGCCACGGTTCAGTATTCGATAGTTGCGGAAAATGCGGTTATTGAAGAAGGTGCAGTTGTCGGAAAGAGCCCCGAAAGCATGGAAGACATCAACGACTGGGGTGTTTCCGTTATCGGCAACGGCGTAACTATCGGCAAAAATGCCGTAGTTGAGCCCAAAGCAATGATAGACACAGATATGGGAGGTGCAGAATAATGTCAGCAAACAATGTTCTCGGTATTATTTTTTCAAATGCCTATGACAATGTTATTCCCGAGCTTACCGCTTTGCGCACAATGGGCTCCGTTCCCTTTGCGGGCAGATACCGTCTGATAGATTTTCCTCTCTCGGATATGGTTAACGCAGGCATTTCTCAGGTCGGTGTCATCACCAACAGCAATTACCGCTCACTTATGGACCATGTCGGCAACGGTAAACCCTGGGACCTTTCAAGAAAAAGAGAGGGTCTTACCATTCTTCCTCCCTTCAGCCTTCCCGACACGGGTATGTTCAAGGGCAAGGTGGATGCTCTTTACGGAAGCATCGACTACATAAGCGACTCCGGCAAGGAGTATGTTCTGCTCAGCGACTGCAACAATATCTGCCGTATTGATTATGAAGCAATGCTGAAATATACTCAGTCAAAGAAAGCAGATATAACCCTTGCTTATACCGAGGGTGTTCCTGCCCGCATTCCGTCGGCAGTTGAATATATTTTCGGTGAGGATGAAAAGATAAATTCAATTCAGCTTATTGAAAATTATGATGAAAAAACCTGTTATTCAATCAAAACCATGATTATCAAGAGAACTCTGCTTGAAAGACTTCTCCATGAGGCAAATGCCAAGAGAATAACGGATTTTGAAGAGGTGCTTGCCGCCAATGTAAACCGTCTTGAGGTTTACGGTTACCGTCAGAACGGATATGTCAAGGTGATTTCTTCACCTGCCGCATATTACGAAGCAAATCTTGATTTGCTTAAGCCTGAGGTCAGAAAAGACCTCTTTGCCCCCGACAAGCCCGTTTACACCAAAACAAGCGACAGAATACCCGCTTTCTACGGCATCAATGCCGAGGTGGGCGATTCACTTGTTGCAGACGGATGCAGAGTTGAAGGCAAGGTTGAGAACTGCGTTCTTTTCAGAGGCGTTAAGGTCGCCAAGGGCGCATCTGTCAAAAATTCAATCATAATGCAGGATACATATATCGGCGAAGGTGCTGAAATCGAATGCGTTGTAGCCGATAAGGATGTTGTAATCAAATCAGGTAAGAAGCTTTGCGGCGCTTCCACATACCCCGTATTTATCGGAAAGGGTATAATAATCTGATAAATCGTATAAGGAAAGCGTGAGTTAAATGTCAGCAAATAAAAATAAAGTTCAGAATATCATTACCGGTGTTGTGGTTGGTCTTGCGGTAATTCTCGTTACAGTGGTTATTCTCGTTAAAACGGGAGTTATCGGAGATGACCCCTTCGGCAGAAACGAAACCGTTACCGAAACGGAAGTCGTTCTCAAAAGTGAAATAAACGAAGAGGGCGAAATTGTTTACTATACCATGGTTGAAACTTATGTAAAGCCGGGTATTTCTTCAAATCACAGATACCCCACCACAACAAAGGCAACGACCACCACGGAGCCTACGGAGCCGCCTACCTTTATTGTTGAGGAAAGCTCTGCCGTTCCCGTGCTTGATGCCAACGGCAACCCGATTCTTGACGAAAACGGTGAACCTCTTACCGAAATCGTCACCTATACCCGTATTGCGGATAAGGACGGCAACACGGTTGAAACCACTACGAACCCGGACGACACTACGGAAACCACCACGGAGACCACAACGGAAACAACGACAACGGTGGTTTATGTTACTGACCCCATAAGAAAAAAGCCCATCAAGGACATTCACGGTAACTATATTGTTTCCACCACAAGGGCCTCAAAAAAGAATAAAACCACGACCGAGCCCTCAACAGAGCCCACCGAGCAGGTGACGGAGCCGTCAAGCGAAACTGTTTCATCAACCACGGCTCCTGAAGAAACAACAACGAAAAAGAAAAAATAAAACCGAAAGGATATGGCAGAATGAAAGTTTTATATGTTGCAAGTGAAGCTCTTCCGTTTGCCGCCAGCGGCGGACTTGCGGATGTTGCAGGCTCTCTGCCCGCAGCTCTCAGAAGGCGTAAAACAGCATGCAGAGTTATTATGCCTCTTTACGGCTCTGTCAGCGATGAGCTGCGTTCTTCAATGACATTTCTGACCAGTATCATGGTTCCCGTGTCATGGCGCAGACAGTACTGCGGCATTTTTGAAGCCAAAGCCAACGGAGTGGTTTATTATCTGCTTGACAATGAGTATTACTTCAAAAGAAACACTCTTTACGGCCATTATGATGACGGCGAAAGATTTGCTTTCTTTTCAAGAGCCGTGCTTGAGGTACTTCCTTACATTGATTTCAAGCCCGATATAATTCATTGCAATGACTGGCAGAGCGCTCTTGTGCCCGTTTATTATTCGACATTTTATGCAGGCAAAGAGGGCTACACCGGAATTAAGACGGTCTTCACCATTCATAATATCCAGTATCAGGGAATTTACGGCAAAGAAATTCTCGGTGATGTTTTCGGTCTTGGCGAAGAGCACACCTCTCTTGTTGAATTCGGTGACTGCATAAACCTTATGAAGGGCGGCATTGAGTGCGCAAACAAGGTTACCACCGTCAGCAACACATACGCTCAGGAGATACTTGACCCCTGGTTCAGCCACGGACTTCATCCGATTCTCCGTGACAGAAGCTATAAGCTCAGCGGTATTCTCAACGGTATTGATGTTGAGAATTACGACCCCGAAACAGATGTGAATATTTTCAAAAATTATTCCGCCTCCGATTTTTCGGGAAAAGCCGAAAACAAAGCTGCTCTGCAGGAGATATTCGGTCTGCCCGTAAAGGCGGATACTCCCGTTATCGGTATTGTTTCAAGACTTGTTTCACACAAGGGCTTTGACCTTGTCAAAAAAGTGATGCGTGAGCTTGTTGAGAATTTTGATTTACAGTTTGTTATTCTCGGCTCGGGCGACTGGGAGTACGAGGCATTTTTTAAGGAGCTTGCGGCAAATTACCCCGAAAAAGTGGGCCTTCGTGTGGGCTTTATTCCCGACATGGCAAGAAAAATTTATGCCGGAGCCGATCTTTTCCTCATGCCATCAAAGAGCGAGCCCTGCGGTCTTTCTCAGATGGTTGCTCTCAGATACGGTACTCTGCCCATAGTCAGAGAAACCGGCGGACTTAAAGACACCATTACCGACTGCGGTGACGGAAAGGGTAACGGATTTACCTTCAAGAGCTATGATGCCTACGATATGCGAGACGCCATTATCAGAGCACTTGACGCTTACGGTGACAAGAAGCTTTGGGAAAAGCTTGTGGCAAGAGCTCTTAAATGTGACAACAGCTGGGGAAAATCTGCCCGTGAATACATAAAACTTTACGAATCCATTGAATAATTATGAGAACTTATAAAATTTATCTTATCCGCCACGCTTCTGCCGAAGGCACGGAGCAGGGCAAATACATAGGTCATACCGATGTTTCACTTTCCGAGGAGGGAAAAGCACAGCTTTTGCAGATGAAGGATGATTATATTTATCCCTATGCCGAGGCAGTTTTTTCCTCACCGCTGAAACGCTGTACAGAAACGGCTGCCGTGCTTTACCCCGACAAGGAGCCGATTATTGTTGACGGCCTTATTGAGTGCAATTTCGGTGAATTTGAAAATAAATCCGCCGCTGATCTGGCGGGAAATGAGGATTTTGCGGGCTGGCTTGCGGGCAAAAATGCCCCGCCCTTCGGCGAGGCAAGCAGTGCTTTCGGTCAGAGAGTCTGCACCACATTTGAAAAAATAGCCGACGGAATGATGAAAAGCGGAGTTTTTGAGGCGGCTGTCATCACTCACGGCGGTGTTATCGGTGCAATTCTTTCGGCTTACGGCCTGCCGCAGGCACCGATGCACCAATGGCTTACCCCGAATTGCAGCGGCTATGTGCTGCGCCTTGACCCGGCAATGTGGATGAGAAGCAAAAAGTTTGAAATCTTTGCCGCATTACCGGACACAAAAGAAGAATAAAAAAGCAGAGAGATGATTTCCGGAAAAGCTCCGTCAAAATCATCTCTCTGAATTTTTGTGTTTTATTCCGGGTTATACCCGAGGGTGGTCGTTTCGGTTCCGTTCGGGGTGTAATTACGGGCGGTTGTTGTTCCGGCGGCGAAATCATAAACATTCTTGCGGAAAGCATCCATGTTTTCCTTACCGATGAAAAATGTCATTCTGTAACCGATGAGATTTGCGGAAATATAGCCGCTGTCATAAAGTGTAAGGGCTTTATTCATCATATTCAGCTCGGCACAGCTTATTGATACCGTGGTTTTTCTGCCGGAGGGCTCATCGCCCTCCCCGTAGGTGTCCTTTACAATATTTTTTGCACCTTTTTCGGAGTAAAGATATTTGTTTGCATCCTTTGCGATAAGAGGTACATTGAGAGGCGGCATGACTCCGTAGCTCAGAGTGCTTTCATAGTCGATACTGCTGAGAAATTCACCGAGAGTCGATGGCTGCCAGCCCATGTTGACATAGCAGTGAAAAATGTCATCCTCACTGAATTTAACACCCAGCACAACCTTTTTGCTCATTTTGTCCGGCTCATAAATCCATATATCCGTACTGTATTCTTTGAGTGAAGCGGGGTCTGTGCAGGTTATTTTTTTCTTTTGCAGCAGCTTCCCGCTTCTGTTGAGATTATTGCCGGTCCAGACATATTCACTGCCTTCGAAAATGAAGCACCGGAATTTTTCCGTAATATTTTTATCTTTCCAGTCCTTTTCGGAATAAAATTCACGCACGGTTGTGGACAGGGCTGTTGTCGTTTTTTCATAGACGGTGCTTATTGTGATATTTTCTTTGATTTTTCCGGCGGCTTCATCGGAACGGCTTGTCTTTTTTGCGGAGTTTTCCTTTGATATTTTTGGCCGGGGGCTTTCTGTTTCAAAAATCTCCGTGCTGTTTTCGGCCGAATATCCGTTTGCGGCCTCCGTGCATTCTTCGCTTTCCCTGCTTATGAAAACGGAGGTGCTTCCGCCTGCCTTGGGCAGCTCGCTTGTTCTGAACTTTGACATGAGTGTTACGGCAGTGAGCACAAGAACGAGAGCCGCGGCGGAACAAAGAACGATTTTTATATTTTTGCTTATGCTTTTTTCTGCAGGCTTATTTCCGCTTTCGGGCAGAAACGAACGCAGCTCATTCCATTTGTCGGGAACGGCGGAGTAAGCCGCTTTTTTCAGCTCTTTTTCAAATTTACTTTTCATTTTCTTTACCTCGATAAGCTTTTTTCAGCTTCTTGACGGCGTTGTTGTAGCTCCAGAATACGCTTCCCTTCGGGAGAGCAAGCTCGTCTGCGACCTGAGTGAGAGTCATATCCCCCAAAAGACGCAGTGTAACAATATCACGCTCTTTTTTATTAAGCACCTCAAGGGTTTTGAGAAATGCACTGTCGCTGTCAGAACGGGCAGTAAAGCTGTAATCGGAAGCAATGTTTTCTGCTTCATCAATGGGCAGAGAGGGCTTCAGCCGCCTCAGATAATCGGCAGACCTGTTTTTGGCAATGGTGAATATCCACGCCGTTCCTTTTCCGCCCCTGTATTTTTCCGAATTGCGCATAACGGAGATAAATGTATCCTGCATTACATCCTCGGCGGTTTCCGGATTACCGACAAGGCGCAAGGCATAGAAATACACGGGCTTGCTCATCTCTTTATAGAGCTTTTCGAGAGCCCCGCTGTCTCCACGGGCAATTTTTCTTAAAAGTATATCTGCTTCGTGATTTGTCACGCTTTTTCACCTCCCGCTATAATAACGCTTCGGGTAAGTAATTCTATTGGATTATTATACAATTTTTTGATAAAAGAGGCAATAAGCAATAAAATCCTTGACATACAAAATGCTTTGTGCTATATTATCCGTAATTTAATAAATAAAGGCTATGACGAAGACGGAAAAGACAGGGTAGCTTGACAGAGAGCCGGGGGTGCTGTGATCCCGGTAGTGAAAGTCTTTTTCCCATCACTTCCGAGCCGGGAGCCCGAAAGCCGAAAGGTCAGTAGATACTCTCCGTGAATGCTGCGTAAGTGCATAGGGCTTAACTGAGCCCGAAGAGCGGCGCAACGGTGGTTGCGCAATTTGAGTGGTACCGCGGGTATCGGATTAAAAGTCCTGCTCGTCTCAAGAAAAAACTTGAGACGGGTTTTTTTAATTCCCGTCTGACGGAGGAAAAGAAATGGAACAGAACACATTAAACAGACTTGCCGAAATCGCATCCCGTATCAAGGAGATGCGTGAAATCATGGGTTACAGTCAGGCAGATATGGCCGTTAGAACCGAAGTTTCTCTTGAGGAATATATCGGCTACGAAAACGGTGAGCTTGATTTCCCGTTTACATTTATCCATAAGTGTGCCCTTGCCTTCGGCATTGAGATGACAGACCTTCTTGAAGGCCGTTCAGCCCACCTTTCATCCTACACGGTTACAAGAAAGGGTGAGGGCCACGAGGCGGCAAAGGAAGAGGGCATCACAATTCAGAACCTTGCCCCGAAATTCAAAAACAAAATTGCCGAGCCCTACTGGGTACGCTATGAATACTCAAAGGAGCTTCAGGACAAGCCCATTCACCTCACCAAGCACAGCGGTCAGGAATTTGACCTTGTTCTTTCCGGCTCACTGCTTGTTCAGGTCGGCTCAAACAAAGAGGTTCTTCACGAGGGTGACAGCATTTATTATAACTCCTCCACGCCTCACGGTATGATAGCCGTCGAGGGTAAGGACTGCGTTTTCTGCGCTGTTGTTCTTGCCGGAGAGGATACTCATGAATCCGAAATCAGAGAGGGCGTTGTTTCCGCAAGGCCGACAACAAAGCTCGTTGCCGAGAAATATGCCAAGACGGTTGAAAATGAAAACGGTCATCTGCAGTCAATTCATTTTGAAGATATTGACAAATTCAATTTCGGTTTTGATATTGTTGATGTTCTCGGCAGAAAATATCCCGAGAAGCTGGCGATGATACATCTTGATGTCAACAAAAACGAAAGACGCTTCACATTCAGACAGATAAAGGAAGAGTCTTCAAGATGCGCCAACTATTTCAGCTCGCTGGGCATCAAAAAGGGCGACAGAGTAATGCTTGTCCTCAGAAGACATTATCAGTTCTGGTTTGCAATGATTGCTCTTCACAAGCTGGGTGCCGTTGCCATTCCCGCAACATATCTGCTCAAAGAGCATGATTTTGAGTACCGTTACACTGCGGCAAATGTTTCCGCCATTGTGTGCACGGCAGTAGGCGACACGGCGGATATAGCCGAAAGAGCCGCCGAAAAATGCCCCGGTGTCAAAACGAAAATAATTGTCGGCGGTCAGAAAGACGGCTGGCATGACTTTGACAGCGAATATTCAAAGTTTTCAAGCAGATTTTACCGCAATGCCGATACGCCGGGCGGAGATGATACCGCTCTCATGTTCTTCTCCTCGGGCACAACGGGCGAGCCCAAAATGGTTGAGCACAAGCACACCTATTCTCTCGGCCATTTCGTTACCGCCAAATACTGGCATTGCTGTGACCGTGACGGCCTGCATTTCACCATTTCCGATACGGGCTGGGGCAAAGCTCTCTGGGGCAAGCTCTACGGTCAGTGGCTCTGCGAGGGTGCGGTGTTCGTTTATGACTTTGACCGTTTTTCATCGGCAGATATTATGCCCATGTTTGCAAAATACGGCATAACGACCTTCTGCGCACCTCCTACCATGCTCAGAATGATGATAAAGGAAGACCTGAGCAAATACGATTTCTCATCCGTAAAGAATATGACAACTGCCGGAGAAGCTCTTAACCCCGAGGTCGCAAAGCAGTTTGAAAAAGCCACAGGTCTTGAAATCATGGAGGGCTTCGGTCAGACCGAAACAACTCTTACCGTGGGCAACCTTGCCGGATGTCCCGTCAAAATGGGCTCCATGGGTAAGGCATCACCGCAGTATGATATTGATATTGTTGACCCGGACGGCAACCCCGTTGCCAACGGCGAAATCGGTGAAATTGTAGTACGCCTTGAAAACGGCGCTCCCGTCGGACTTTTCAAGCAGTATAACAACGATCCCGAAAAGAATGCCGAGTGTATGCGCGGCAATATGTATCACACCGGAGATACGGCATGGCGTGATGAAGACGGCTACTTCTGGTATGTCGGCCGTGTTGATGATGTTATCAAGTCCTCCGGCTACCGCATAGGGCCCTTTGAAATCGAAAGCGTTATCATGGAGCTGCCCTATGTTCTCGAGTGCGGTGTTTCCGCCGCTCCCGATGAGGTCAGAGGTCA
>JAZUJJ010000068.1:0-3271 GCA_045642725.1 Acutalibacteraceae bacterium | reverse complement strand
CTATGCAAAGAATTCTTCGCACAACGAAATAAACTCCTTCATATTGCTCATCATTGCCGGATGACCACCCTGCTCAAAGATATGAGACTTAGCCATACACGTTCTGCTACAAATGCTCTCGAACAGTTTATGATAGTGCCCTGCCGGGAACATTTCATCTTTTGCACTGCCTGTAAGAAGCAGGCTGACCTTCAGCTCATCTATTGGTTTATGAAAGAATGCACCGATATTTTCTGCATGGGCAATTATGGCTTCTGTATCCGCATCAACCACGCTTTCCCAATCATCGCCATGCATTAATTTAAGCATCCTCCGAAAATCCTCATTTTGCTTTGCGTATTCACGGCCAATGCGAATCTGTTCGGTGATGTCAGAATTTGCAGATAAGCCTTCAAAACTGTCTGCAACAATGGTGTTGACCATATCTGGATTTTCCAGCGCCATATTGATGGCTGCAATAGCGCCGCCACTGCTGCCAATCACATCCACTTTTTCAAATTCTTTATATTTGCAAAGGGCAGTCGCCTGCCTTGACCATTCATACCAAAGGTCCGAAGACCATTTTGCACATCTTTCTGATTGTCCACATCCGAGAAAGTCAGGAACGATTACATGGTGCTTTTCAGAAAGCATTGGCAGGATTGGTGCAAACATTTTTCCGCAAGCGGTATTGCCATGGAGCAGGAGCAGTGGTTTTCCGTTGCCGATTTCTTCATAATAAATCTTTTTTCCTTCATAATGAAAGCTGCTCATACTCATCCCTCCAACAATAAATTCTGATTTATCGCTGTTTCCGTAATTCAAATCCGTCGAAAAAATATTCGGGAAATACACTGACTCAAAACCGATTTTTATATAAGCTGATTCTCGTTTATCATCAGCTTAAACTGTAATCCGAGTTTTTCGGCGGCCTTGCGGCATAAAATCATTCGCGCCATAAATATTTCAAAATATTCCATTACGCTTCCGTAATGAGTATCAACCTGCAATTTCAGCTTGATAATTGTGTGGGCGGTATTGATTTTCAGCTCCGCTTTTGTAACGGAATAATTAACGCGGTCATGAATATCAAAATTTGCAAGTTCGGTGTTGCGAACACGGTTGCGGCGTACATCGGATTTATCGGCTATAATCAGCGCCGCGGCAAGGGGACTTACGGGAACTCCCGTTCCCTCATCATGATTCCCTATTGCGGATACGACCATTGCCGTTTCTTCGGCAGGGAAACCGATATGGTCCAGAATTCTGAATGCCATCATTGCACCGCTCTGACTGTGGTCAACACGGTTTATCAGATTGCCGATATCGTGAAGATACCCTGCTATTTTTCCGAGCTCGACCGTTCTTTCATCATAACCGAGAGTTTCAAGAATATATCCCGTCTTTTCGGCAACAGCCGTAACGTGTGCATAGCTGTGCTCCGTATATCCGAGCGCAGCAAGAGATTCGTCAGCCGCCTTGACATAAGCTCTGACCGAATTATTGTTTTTTATTTCTTCGTAAGTCATTTTTTACACTCCATTGTTATAAATGAATAGCCGTCAAGCGTGATTTTATCGGGAAGGGCTCCGCGGTATGTTTCTTCGTAATCAATATTTTTGCTTACTGTGCGTATAACAGCATTTTGTCCGTTGATTCCGTTTATTTCAAGGTTTATTTCTTCGCTGTTTTCACTTATATTGGCAATGCAGAGCAGCTTCTTTTCACCGGAAGCCGCACAGGTATAAACAAACCCGCCGCCGGAGCTTTCACATTCGTTTTTCTGCTCATAAAGTTCAGCAAACTGTCTGAAGGCATAATATGTTTTGCTCGGCTCAAGGCCCGGCAGATTATACAGCCCGCCGTATTCCGCCCAAAGCTGAGTATCATAATACATGGCGGAATCTATGGGGCATCTCTGCATTTCGTAAAGACTTGCCGCGGCGTGTGATGCACCTTTTTCGCTGCGGTAATTTATATAATACTGCGTGCGTCTGTTTTCGGTTTCAATGTCACAGATATTGATGTTCCATTCCGCATCAATGCACTCTGTTTTTGTGAAGCCGAAGCTGTCAAGGGTGTCACGCACAAACCGGCTTTCTGTTTCGATTTTTTCAAGATACTGCTTTCCGAGATAGCCGTGATAGGTGAAAAAATCAAGCGGAGCGTTATTCTTACGCACATATCCGAGAAAGTTTGTGAAATAGGAAGCGTCGCCTGCCTCCCAGTGCCCGTTTTCAAACTTTCCGAGAATGTAGCAGCTCGAATATCCGCCGACTTTTACTTTCGGGTGATATTCTTTGATTTTCTTTGCCGTGAGGGTATAAAGCTCATAATACTGTTCGGCTGTTCCTATCCAGTTCGGGCAGCCGTAGGGCTCACATTCGGGGTTCAGACCGTCGGGTTCATTCCAGACCTCCCAGTAATCAATGCCGAAGTGAAACCCGTCAGCCCAGCCGTCATTATAATGTCTGACTATATGCTCGCAGACCGATGCCCATTTCTCCGGGTCGGACGGAGCGAAAATATGAAACTTTTTCGGCTCGTGCTCAATCGTTACGCCTAAACGGTACATAACCTTTATGCCGTTTTCAACGAGAGGTTTTATATAATAATCCGTCAATGTAAAATCGTAGGATTTTTCATCATCCGGGTCAGCCGAAAAATCGGGGAAAATGTACGGAATGTCAACATAATGTGCGTTGCCGTGATAACCCGTATCGTGAAGTCTTGCAAACGGCGGTTTAAGAGCTGTAAAGCTGCCGAGCAGCGGCCCGTAATTCGTTTCGCGGGCAGAATTGTTAAAGCCGTGAACAGGTTTGATTTTGCCTGTTATTTTATTGAAATCCGCACTTACGGTTACCATTTCAATTCCTCACAAATCTTTCAGGCAAAAAAGAGTCAAACCCAATATGGTTTTGGCGACATCTTTTTGCCAATATATCGTTAAAAATGCTCAGAATACATAAAGTATTCCTCAATCGGTCGCCTTGCAATGACGATGACAAAGTTGAGCGGAAAAAGATCCGTATTCAAGGTGAGTTCGGATTTATCTTCACTCGGTTAAGATAAAGATATTCGCCCGACGGGTGAACACCCAGCCGTTCAAACCCGCATTTTTCATATAAACGCTGTGCGGGAATGTTGTCGGTCGCCGTTCTCACAAGAAGCCCCGCATAGCCTGCGCCAAAAACATCATCGAGTATTTCCCGCAAAAATGCCGTGCCGACTCCTTTGCCCTGTGCGGAATCACGCACGGCAATTCCGAACCAAGGTACGGTTCTGTCAATAT
>JAZUJJ010000067.1:0-18388 GCA_045642725.1 Acutalibacteraceae bacterium | reverse complement strand
ACTTTCAAAATAAAGGGTATCATATTTATCGGCGTGAACAAATCCGACAACCTTATTGTCAGCCTCGGCAACAAATACCCTTTCTCTGCCTGAGTCAAGCTTTCCAAGCCTTTCTTTTACCAAATCAGCACTGCATTTATAACCTAAATCATCACAGCAAATCCTGCATATATCGTTAAAATCATTTATTTTCGCTTCACGAATAACCATTGTCATAAATCCTCCCCGCCGCCTTTCGGCACTGAATATCCTATATTTTGATAATAGATATATTTCAATTTTATTATATTCATCTCCCGATATCAAGCATTTAGTCAGAATTAACGGTGTACTGATTGAGAAACGAATCCCCGGAGTTCATATCGTAACCGTCAAAAGAAAGAAGAAAACCGATACTCACTTGCGAAGATGAAAAAGGTATGCTATAATAGTAGAAAGTTCTACTATTATCCGCCATTAATCAAAACAGGAAAGGAGAAAAAATGAAAGAAAAACAAGTTCCCATTATTCAAAGCACTCTCAGACACAATATAATTTCAATGCCGGATGAGATATATACCGCAAGCGGTATTATTATCAACGGCAGGCGAATAAAATCTTTAATCTTTTCAACGGATCTTGCTATTATCTGTAACTGTAATGCTGACGCAGTTCTGGCGGTATATCCTTTTACACCGCAAAGATCAATCAGCGACGGCATTATTAAATATGCGAATATACCTGTTTTTTGCGGCGTGGGAGGAGGAACGACCAACGGCCCGAGAACAATACCGCTTGCCAAAGATGCAGAGTGTCAGGGCGCTATCGGAATTGTTCTGAATGCCCCTGTTACAAATGAAAATATGCTTTCAATTTCCGAGTGTGTCGATATTCCTATTGTGATAACGGTCCTCAGCAGCAATACGGATATTGAATCGCGTCTTCACTCCGGTGCATCTATACTGAATATTGCGGGTGGCCCGAGTACGCCCGATATAATAAGAAAAATCCGCACGGAGTATCCGGATGTACCGATTATTGCTTCGGGAGGAAATACCGGAGAAAGCATTTTGAAAACAATAGAGGCGGGGGCAAACGCAATAACTTATACACCGCCTTCCTGCGCATCCCTTTTCAGTCAGATGATGGAAAAATATCGTTCCGATGATGAGCGGCAAAATTAAGGAGAAAATGATGGACTATCAGACACTGAACCTGTTATTCCGCTGCAACAAGGAATTCAGCCACGAAAAAATACGCCTGCAGGAGCTTTCTGACACCGAATGTATGATATGCTCATATATTTATTCACATAAAAACTGCTCGCAGGATGATGTTTCCGTAGCACTGAAAACCGACAAAACAACCGTCGGTAAAGCACTTGCATCGCTCGAAAGCAAAGCGTGCGTTATGCGCGTACAGGATACGGATGACAAGCGCATAAAACGGCTTTCGCTTACAGATACGGGGCACAAAAAAATAGCTGAGCTTATTGATATTCACAATAACTGGCTCCGTGATATTATGACCTGCCTTTCGCCGGAAGAACAGAAGCAATTTGAAAATTACTGTGAGCGGCTGCTTGCCGCCGCAGAAAAACTGACAAGGAAAAACGGAGGAACCCGCCAATGAATCACGAAAACAAAACATCGACAATCGAATCTTTCAAGACCGACCCGATTCCGAAAATTGTTATAAAAAACAGCATTCCCGCACTAATCGCAATGATAATGGTAATGGTCTATAACCTTGCCGACACATTTTTCCTCGGCCTCACTCACGACGATTTGCAGGTCACGGCGGTATCATTTGCAACGCCGCTGTTTATGATTTTTATGTCACTCGGTACGCTCTTCGGCGTGGGCGGAACATCGGTCATCTCCCGTGCGCTCGGTGAAGGAAGAACCGAATATGCAAAAAAAGCCTGCTCATTCTGTATGTGGGCGTGTGTTGCCGTGGGCGGTATTATGATGGCTGTTCTGTGGATATTCCTTGACGATGTGACCGTTATGCTCGGCGCAAGTGCCGACAGCATAGGGCTGACAAAGGATTATCTTCGCATTGCCGTAGGATGCGGCATTTTCTCAATGCTCTCCAACTGCTTTTCCTCCATTGTCCGTACCGAGGGCGAAGCGATGAAAGCAATGACCGGAACGCTTATCGGTAATCTGCTCAATATGATTCTTGACCCGATTTTTATCCTCGGCTTCAAATGGGGCGTTAAAGGTGCGGCAATCGCAACCGTTATCGGCAACGCCGTTGCGGCCGGATATTACATTATGTATTTTCTTAAGGGAAAATCTGTGCTGAGCATCAGCCCGAAATATTTCTCAATGAAGGATAAAATTCTTTCCGGTGTTCTTTCCGTGGGAATTTCCGCTTCTCTTGCAAACCTGCTTGTCAGCATTTCATCAATCGTTGTCAATTCTCAGCTTTCAAAATACGCCGACGGTGATATGCTTGTTGCCGGTTATGGCGTAACCGCAAAGGTTATTATGATAGTAACGCTTATCGGAATAGGCATAGGAAGCGGCGTTCAGCCGTTCCTCGGCTATTGCTACGGCGCAAAGGAAAAAGACCGGCTGTCAAAAGGAATACGCTTTTCCGCTCTGTTCGGTCTTGTATTCTGTGCCGTGATTGCCGCACTTTGTGCCGCCTTTGCCGGGCCCATTGTCAAAGTATTTCTTACGGATATTACCGCTCTTGAATCGGGCATTCACTTCACCCGCATTCTGATGAGCACAGCCTGGCTCATAGGTGCATTTGCCATCTGCCAGAACACTCTGCAGGCAGTCGGTGCCGCCACCCCTGCACTGCTCGCCTCAATTTTCCGTCAGGGAATCATTTTTATCCCTGCCGTATTCATTCTGAAAGCAATCATCGGCGTTGACGGCCTTATCTGGGCACAGCCCGCTGCCGATATTCTTTCACTTGCAGTTGTTATCGTCATGCTGTGGCAAAAAATCAGCAAAACCGATTTCACAAAGGCAGAGGAGATCAAAAATGAGTAAAGAAAAAACCTCAAAGAGAAAAATCATCCGCAGAATAATTCTGATATTCATTGCGGCTGTGGTTTTGCTCTCTGCCGTAATAATCGGAATGTGCCTTTTCAACAGCCGCCCTGCAGTTCAGACTGTCTCAACATATCAAAGTAAATTTCATGACACAATAATAAATATGCAGGATGACGGCGGTGCGGAAATTCTGCCGGGCAGCGGTGTTGCCTCAAAAAACACGGGTATAATTTTCTATGTCGGAGCGCAGATCACTCCGGATGCCTATATACCGCTTTTATCCCGCCTTTCACAGCAGGGTTACAGCTGTTTCATTCCGAATTTGACTTTCAATATGGCGGCGCTTGAGCCAAAAGCCGCCGAAGCAATAATCAATGAGCATCCCGGAATCAGCTCGTGGTATATTGCGGGGCACTCAATGGGCGGGCTGACTGCATCGGGCTTTGCGGCAGATAATTCCGACAAAATCGACGGGCTCATTCTACTTGCCGCATATACAAACCGTGACCTTTCCGCTTCCGATATCCCCGTGTTATCAATTTACGGTGATACCGACGGAGTTATGAATAAGGATTTATACGACAAGCGCCTTGAATGGAACCCCGAAGATTTTGAAGAGCATATCATCACGGGTGCAAACCACGCTCAGTACGGCGATTACGGCAAACAGCCGCGCGATAACGACGCATCAATAACCGCAGAGGAACAGCAAAAGGAAACAGCGGAACTGATTCTTGACTGGCTGAACCGTCACGCCGTAAACGGAGGAAGCAATGGATAAACCGAAAATGACAAAAGATACTGTTCCCGATGATTTCACTTTGTCACTTGCCGCCGTTGATGCACTTCCCGTCCTTTTTTTCGGCGCAAGCATAATACTTATCGGGCTGATGTTCAGAAATGCTCTGTTTTTGGTCGGTGCGGTGCTGTGCTTCTGGGCAGGTGCAGCAAAGGTGCTTTGGAAAATTATTGTTGTAACAAAGAAAAAGAATATCCGGTGGCTGTTTATGCAAATGCGCATCGTGATGCCGATTGGCTTTGCGCTGATGCTTCTTGCAGTTATCATCAGCAGAAGCACAATAGATTTTTCCGCAGTTTTTGCGGCAGTCGTATCGATGCCTTCCGTTATATTCTTTGCAATCGGCATAATCGGAATGACACTTATGGGCGTTTTTGCGTCAAAGCTTGATTCATCCGATCTGCGTTCAAACTGGATTGAACAGCTCACGAACGCCGCAGCCCAGGCATCCGTATTCACGGGAATACTGATACTTTTTCTGAAAGGATAATCCTATGGAAAACACATTGAATAAGCTGCTTGGCTTTTTTGATATTAAAGACGAAAGCGGCGTTTCCAACCTCGATAAAGTGCATAAATATCAGAAAGTTCTGCGCCGTGTGGAAACAACCGACAAAAATAAGAGCGTGGAAGCAGTTGAAGCCGACAAAATGAGCGGAGATATTCCGAACGGAATTATCATAGAAAACGGAAAGATTATCGGGCTCGGCATTCATATTTTTAACGAAGATGTTTATCCGCTCAAAAGCTTTGAAATCAATCTTCGAAGCTGTGAGCTCATAGGTGAGCTTGATGTTTCAAATTGCACGGATATGATTTTCCTCGACCTGTATCACAATAAAATCACTTCGATAAAATCGGGAAATATGCCGTCAATGCGTATTTTCGGTGTGCAGGATAACCTGCTTCAAAGCATTGATGTGAGCGAAATGCCGTCCTGCCAGGGCATTGATGCAGGGCAGAACAGGCTGAAAGAAATAGATGTTTCGCATAACCCCGAATTGGTCGAGCTGTATATAAACGACAACGCTTTTTCTCAAATCGACCTTTCAAGCAACCCGAAGCTCAAATATTTCTACTGCCATAACAATCATATTACCGAACTGGACACCCGTAAAAATCCTCTTCTGCGCCATCTGAATTCCGAGGGAAATCCCATGAAATGCATCCGTTCACTTGCTCCGCAGCGTGAGGAACAGCTGCCGCTTGAGCTGTATGCAAAAGACGGAGGCTGTGTCGGGCTTAAATTCAACCCGGTTTATAATGCTCAATGGAAAGAAACCGGCGAATGGCAGCAAAGCTATTATGCCTATCCGGATGACGGATTTCAATTTGTCGGCTGGTTTGAGAACGGTGAAAAATTATCCGCAGAAGAAACATGGATAGATGAATACGGCACAAGCCGTATCTTAACAGCGGTATTTGAAGAGCTAACGGAAAATAAGCAATAAGAAAGACGGCAATGAAATCAAAGGCAAAACCGCCGCTGCCCCCGCTGCAGCGGTTTTGCTTTGCAGATTATCACCGTGGTTGAATTAACAATAAATCAAGGCGAAGCCTTGCATATCATCAAGCCGCAGAAGTGTTTATGCATGCCTATGGCGTGATGAAATGCAAAGGCGGCTCGCCGCCTTTGATGATATACCGCCTAACGGCGATATGATATACCTCGCTTTGCTCAGTATGATATATTTTCGCTCCGCTCAAATATGATATAATACCCGTTCCTCATATGCTGAAGGCATATATCATCGCACGAAGTGCGATATCATATCGAAGATATATCACCCGTTCCGACAAGGAACGGATATCATTGTAAAAACCTGCTTTTGTCCGGTAGACAAAAGCGGGTTTTTACATGGCTGGGGAATAGGGATTTTTTCGCCTCGCTTCGCTCGTTGCGGGTCGGCAAACGCTCCACCGGAGCGTTTGGCTCTGCGGAGCTTCCCTCCCGTTCGAATCCCAAATTCAAGCTCTGATAAAATAAAAGAAGCAACTGCGCAATGTCAGTTGCTTCCTTTATTTGGCTGGGGAATAGGGATTCGAACCCCAACAGGCAGAGTCAGAGTCTGCAGTGCTACCTTTACACAATTCCCCAATATTCAGTTGCGCCTTTCGGCGGCTACCGAATGTATATTATACTCATAAAACGGAAAAAGTCAACAAGATTTTTCAAAAATTGCCGATTTTTTTCAAAAAATTTCTCAGAGAGCCGAGCCGTCATAGGGTGAGCCGAAATGAGCTCTTTCGCTGCGCAGGCAGGTTCCGTTATCAAGAGTGAAAATATCCGTTCTGTCCTGAGCAAGGCAAATGTTTTCCTCTTCAAATCTTTCGATAAGATGAGCGAATATATCGGAAAATCTCGTTTCCATATTCATACGGCACTGAGGCAGAAGAACGGTTTTCGTTTCCAGTGCTTCATAAACATCATAGATTTTATTTATGCCGTGATGTGCCGCCTGAAGAAAATCGGAGGCAAGAAAATCTTTCGGATAGTTTTTTATAAACACATTGCCGTTAGCATCACCCATATCTGCAAGAAAAAGTACCTTTTTCCCTTCAGCTTCAACGGTAAAGGCAAGAGAAGTACAGTTGAGGCCGGAAAAGACATCCTCTTCATCCATTCCGATATTGTCTTCGCTTGAAAGCAGAACGGTAATATCCGCATTGGCAATTCTGAATTTGCTACCGGCATGGGCTTTAACATACCCGGCGGCCGGACAGCACCCGGCAAGTCTTGCTTTGAGAAGCTTTACGCTTTCCGAGATTCTGTAATTGACGGGGCTCGGAAAATTAAACACCGCTCTTTTCACTTCAAGCTCATCTGCGGCAACACGGAGCAGCTTTGTAAACAAATCCATGTGGTCGTTGTGGCTGTGAGTGCAAACCCAGAGTGAAACGGTCATTTTTTCGCCGTCGGCGGTATTCGAAAGCTCATGAAGGAATTTAAGATAATCAGCCGCTGCGGCATCCGTTGACTGTTCGATTTCGCCGCCGTCAATTATGATAAGGCTGTTATCTCTCAGGCGGAAAACATAATTCATTCCGCAGTCACAGGTCGTGCCTTTTATCATTTTGTCATAATGCAGTGAATACTGTGCAAAAACCGTGTTTCCTCTTAAATCCTCATATTTGTCATATCCGAATTTATCAAGTCCGGCGCTTTCACAGCGGTCAAGAATAAACCTTGCGATTTTACTGCCCGAAAGATATGAAACATAATACAAGCCTTCGGGAACAGAGAACTGATAAAACAGATTGCCCGCAATTTCATTTTCGTAAATTTTTTCAAAGCCATTTTTGCAGAGCAAATCCGCATATTCTTCTATATCCGATTTCTCGGTTTCAAAAAAGCTGTGAACAAAGGTACTGTCGGCGGCAGGTGCATCAAAATCATCCGTAAAGCCCGTTCCCCCGTTTACGAAGAAGGGAAACATATTTCCTTTTTCAAAGGGCGGTATTTTTTCAAACTGCCACCGTGTACAATTTTCAAGCTGTGTGTATTTCATTTGTTTTACCCCGGTTTTTATTATATGTCAGCAGTTGACGAATTTGCGGAAGCATTCGATATATTCACGGGCTTTTTCTTTGGTTTTGCTCTCGGCAAAAATACGAAGCAGCGGCTCTGTTCCGGAGAAACGGCAGATAACAAAATCTCCGTTTTCAAAGTAAACCTTACAGCCGTCGATATAATTGACTTTTTCGATTGCTTCACCGAAATCGGGCAGCTTTTTCTCAACCATAAGAAGATTGTCAATTTCAGGCTTTACCTGCGGTTCAAAGGTCAAATTACCTTCGACAAGGAAGGTTCTGCCGAATTTTTCGTTTATTTCATCGAGAAGCTGCGAGGGTGATTTGCCCGTAACGCTTATCATCTCAGAGAAAAGAGAAGCGGCGTAAATTGAATCCTTGCCGTGGATGTGACCTCTTACGGTAAGACCTCCCGAGGATTCGCCGCCGAGAACGGCATCAACTTCATCTATCTTTGAGGAAATATATTTGAAGCCGACGGGAACCTCATAGCATTTTTCGCCGAAGCTCTCGGCAATTTTATCAAGGGTATGGGTGGTTGCGAGATTTCTGACAACCGGGCCCTTCCAGCCTTTGAACTTGACAAGATAGTAATAAAGCAGGCAGAGTATTTCATTGGCATCTATATATCTGCCGTTGCGGTCATAAATACCGAGACGGTCTCCGTCGCCGTCCATGGCAATACCGAGGTCATATTTGTCAAGCATGACATTATACCTGAGCATGGCAAGACTTTCTTCCGAAGGGGCGGGCATCTGGCCGCCGAAGAAAGCATCTTTATTGAGATTTATGGTGTCAATGGTACAGCGTGCGGTATGATAAATAACAACAAGAGGGAAAGAGCCGGAGCCGTGCATGGCATCAAAAAGCACTCTCAGACCTCTGTCACGCAAAGCCTGCATATCAAGGCCGCCGATGATATCGTCAAGATAATCATTGAATGGATTTTTAAGATATTTGATAAGCCCATTTTCGACAGCCGTATCAAAAGGTATGAAATCGGGTTCGCCGATATTTTCAATTATTTTTTCAAGTCTCTGAGTAACCTCAACGGGAGCATCCCTGCCCTCGTCAACAATGAGCTTCATTCCGTCATACTGAGCGGGGTTATGGCTTGCCGTAACCTCAAAGCCGTAGTGCAGACCTTTTTTCAGAACGGTGTGCATTATCAGAGGAGTTGGTGCAGAGCGGTTAAGGAACCACACTGTCATTCCGCCTGCCGCAAGCACCTCTGCCGCCCATTTAGCCGCATCCAGTGAAAGAAATCTGCGGTCATAACCGATAATAACGGGTTTATCGGTTTTTCCGTCAAGGCGTGCCATTTCAACAAGGCCTGCCGAAACTTTTCTGATATTTTCACAGGTAAAATCATCGCCGATGACGGCCCTCCAGCCGCCGGTACCGAATTGTATCATAAAAATAACCCTTTGCTTTATTGAATTTTTTATTTGATGTCCGAATAAAGATCTGCGTTGTAAACGCCCTCAGCGTAAAGCTTTCTGAAGCTTTCAACAACAGAAGGCTTATCCTCCTTGTAGGTAACGCCGAACCAGTGAGCATCCGTTGAAATTGCGCTGACCTTGCCGCCGGCGGCGATATATTCTCCGACCATTGAGGGAAGAAGGTATTCATCCTTAAGAGGATTTACAATATTTGCAAGGAATTTCGGGAAGCCCTCTCTGAGAATATCCATAAAGGAAGCAGGCAGACACCAGAAATTCATGGAAACAAGGCTGTCGGCGGGTATGAATTTACCGTGGGATTCCGCGCCGTTTTCCGTTCTGACAATGTCGTGGGTTTCGGTTATGCCTGTAAGCTGACCGTTTTCAACGGTGCATACGCCTCTTGAAACTCCGCCGTTTTCGGAAAGAGTGTTGCCGAGAATATAACCGATAAGTCCGTAATCGTCTTTTTCAAGGAACTCGGAAGCCTTTTTGAAGCCGTCTGCGCCGTAGAAATCGTCGGCATTTATAACTGCAAACGGGCCGTTGACAAGGCCTTCACAGCAATAAATCGCGTGAGCCGTGCCCCAGGGCTTAACTCTGCCCTCACGAAGCTCGGCAGGAATATTATCCATTGTCTGGAAAGCATAAACAATTTTTACGCCGAATTTTTCGGCAATTTTTTCAATTCTGTTTCCTATTATCTCTTTGAAATCCTTTTCAATATCCTTACGGATGATAAAAACTATCTTATTGAAGCCGTATTTGATGGCATCGTGGATTGAATAATCCATAATGATTTCTCCGCCGGGGCCCACGGGCTCAAGCTGCTTTATGCCTCCGCCGAAACGGGAACCGATACCCGCCGCAAGAATAACAAGCGTTTTTTCCATATTGAAATCCTCCGATTTTATATTTTATTCAGGTTATGTTTATTATATTTTAGCATAAGCATAAAAAATATCAACCTTTTTTAGCTTTCACGGGCGAGAAAATGTTGAATTGCGGCAAAAAAATTGATATACTGACATAGAAGAGGTGGTATCTGTGTCGGAAGTAAAGCTCATCTCACCAAAAAGCGGTGAAACGGTAAAGACCTCCCCGAAATGCACGCAGGAGTTCAATAACTGTAAAAATTTCCGTGAAATAAAAAAGCTTATGCATAAGCTTGCAAAAACGAAATGCGACAGTGATTTTTTCACATTGCCCTCCCCTGTCTGTTTTACCTGGGAAAGCGACAGTAAAAATCATTTTCTGGAAATCCGTGAAAAGAATAACGAATCAGCCAAAACGGAAATCGTTACCGATGAATGCCGCGCCGAGGTTTTTAATCTAAAACAAAACACGGAATATTTATGGAAAGCCGACGGCAGTGAAGAACAAAGCTTTTTTACTGAAAATGTGTTTCCGCGCTGGATCGACGCCGACGGCGATAACAACATAAGGGATATAGGCGGGCGAAAAAACAGCTCCGGTCGCACCGTTGCTCAGGGGCTTTGCTACCGCGGCATAAGGCCCGAAATTTTCAGTGAAACGGGCATTGCCAGGCTTCGTGAGCTCGGAATAAAAACGCAGATAGACCTGCGTAAGGAATCCGTGGGTAAATTTGAAGCTTCTCCTTTGGGCGAAGATGTAAAATACATTTCCTATGTTATTGACGGATATGAGGATTTCACGGAAAAGGACAGTCCGGAAACCGTAAAGGGAATTATTGACATGTTTGCGGATGAAAGCATTTATCCGGTTTATTTTCACTGCCACGGCGGCGCTGACCGCACGGGCACGCTGGCTCTGATGCTCGGTGCCATACTCGGCTTTGACGGTGAAACCCTGCTCAGGGAATACGAGTTTACCATGATGCGTGAGCCCGAAAAGAAAATGAGCCGCAGCCGCAAGCATAAAATCAAGCCCATGATAAAAGCTCTTCATAAAAGATACGGGCGCAAAACTCCCCTTGAAGAATGCGCTCTGAAATTCATGAAGGAATGCGGCATAACAGAAGAAAGCATGAATAAAATAAGAGAAATTTTCGGTGTGAGGTAAATATGGGAAGAGCATCAGTTAAAGAAGATAAAAACATTTATCAGCAATACAGGGAAGAATGCGGTCTTACCCGCGCCCAGGCCAGTGAAATAATGGAGTGGATTTCCGACAACAGAATTGAAAAAATAGAGGGCGACAGAACCGTTGCCACCCCCGAGGAAATCATGGCCATGTCAAAGGCTTACAAAAAACCGGAGCTTTGCAATTACTATTGTACCCATGAATGTGCCATCGGCAAAAAATTAATACCCGAGGTTCAGTCAAAACCCATTGAAAAGATCGTTCTTGAAATGATAGCGACCCTCAATAACCTTGAAAAGCAAAAAGACAGACTTATTGAAATTGCATCTGACGGAATAATCCACGATGATGAAATTTCCGATTTTATTGAAATCAGCCGTCAGCTTGACAAAATAGACAACGCTGTTGAATCTCTGCGCCTGTGGATGGATAAAACCGTTCAGAGCGGAGAAATCAACACCGAGCTGCTGAAAAAGATTGTCGGAGAAAAAGGAGCAAAAAATCTGAACTTATGAAAAAAATAATATCAATTACTCTTACATTTTTAATTTTATTTTCACTTTGCGCCTGCACTCAAAAAGAAGAAAAAGCACCAGAAAAAGAACGCTTTGCCGTCATTGCGGCTCTTGAATATGAAGTAAGTCTGATAAGGGATTCCCTTGAAAACATGGAGGAAACAGAGCTTCTGAGCACCCCCGTTTACAAAGGCACCATCGGTAACTGTGAGGTCGTTGTAATGCAGTGCGGCATGGGCAAGGTTTCCGCCGGAATTGGTACTCAGGCACTTATTGACAAATACGAGCCCGATTACATAATCAACACCGGCTGTGCCGGAGCCCTTTCGCCCGAGCTCGGTATTGGTGACACCGTGCTTTCGTCAAATGTTGTTGAATGGGACCTTGACCTGCGGGCAATAGGTTACCCCGAAGGGTATATTGATGCCCTGGGCTGTGTTGAAATGGAAGCATCCTCCGAGCTCTGCAACAAAATCGAAAAGGCCTGTCCCGACGACACAAAAATCGTGAGAGGTACGGTTGCCTCCGGTGACCAGTTTGTTTCAACAAACGAGCAGAGAAAATTCATCCTTGAAAATTTCCCCGATGCACTCTGTGCCGAAATGGAGGGTGCCGCCGTAGGTCATGTATGCGTTCAGAACGGTGTACCCTTCTGCATTGTACGCTCCATGTCCGACACGGCAGACGGAAACAGCGGCGTTAATTTTGCGGAATTTTCAGAGCAGGCAAGCCAAAAATCGGCTCAATGGCTCGTAAATATGTTTAAGGGTCAGTAACAAAAATAACGGCACTCACTTTTTGGATTTGAGTGAGTGCTGTTTTTTCATATTATGTTGCAAATAATATAACCGGAGCGCAGCGACCCGAAATTCCGAATTCCGCATTCCGAATTGTTATTTACACCTCATCCGCCTCGCAAGCTCGGCACCTTTTGCTCGCCGCAGACGGCTACCCTTTTGTCAGCTTCGCTGACATTTCCCCTGACAGGGGAATTTCCTCAAGGAGAAGGAAGAAGTTGTAACTTAAAACTTTCAAAAAGCACTTAAAACTCAAAATTCCGCATAACGACAAATCATGCCGAATATCTTCTCAAAGAAATCCGCTGTCTTTCTGAAAAACGATTTTATCGCATCAATGATTTTTTCAAAGAAGGTTTTTTCGGCGTCGGGCTCGGTTCTGATGATGATTCTGCCCGCAGGGTTTGCGTATTCTTCGCCTATAACTCCGCCGAGCTTTTCGGAAATATACTGCATGACAATGCTGTCAACAGTTATGCCCGTATCAAACTGCTCCGCCTTTGAGAAAGCATAATAGGTATCTCCTCCTGCGGCGGCAAAGTCGGAAACAGCAACGGCGTAAATTGCATTCTTGTCAAATGCCCTGCCGTTTACACTGTTAATTTCAACACGGTTCACGGTTTCGGGCGGGTAATAGGTCGAGCCGGGATAAGGCTCCTGCGCCGGGTCATATTCTTTATATGTACTCAATGTGTAAGTGATGCCCGAAACCTGGGGAAAGCCGCCAAGAGCCGCAGGCGTAGAAAATGTTGATGCTTCAAGAGCTTCGAGAAGGTTGGAGCCGGAAACATAAACCACGCAAAGAGTATTTCCGAAGGGCAAAACATTATTGATGTCCTTTTTTGAAATATTCCCTGCCTTTATTGCCGCTCTCACGGTGCCGCCGTTCATTACGGCAACGGTGTTTTCCGCAGAAACGGTTTCACCGTTAACCGGGCATTTTTCCGTCAGATACCAGAGCATGGCATCGGTTATCAAATCGCCGCTGTTTGTTTCTTCCGTTCTGTTGCCGGGTGCTTTTTCACCGTTAAGCTCCACCCTGCTCTCGGCAAAAACTTCACCGTATTCGGCATCGACCTTGTTTATGATTACATTTGCTTTTTCGGCAACATCTTCATTTTTCGGGCTGTCTTCCGTAATTTCATAAAGATAATTGTCCTCTATTTCCTTTGTTTCTTCATCAATACAGATTACACCGATGTTTTTGAATGCCGTACCCGTTGACTGAATCGGCTCTGCATTTTTGCCCTGCTCCATAACCGTATGGGAATGGCCGTCAATAATAAAGTCAATTCCGTCGGTGTTTTCCCAAAGGTCATAGGATGTGTTCGGGGCAGAGGAAGACTCAACGCCGAGATGCGAAAGGCATATCACCTTATCTGCGCCCTCGTTTCTCAGCTTCAGGGCTTCGCTGTCGGCGATTTCATAAAGTTCATCCGAAGCGGCAACGGAAATGCCCTTTGAATATGCGGGATTTGCCTTTGTTTTCACTTCTGGAGTTTCCAGGCCGAAAAATCCCAGCTTCACGCCGCCTTTTTCAATAATCACGGAGCCGTCAAAAACGGTCTCTCCGTCGGAGCCGAACATATTGGCGCAGACGAAAGCGAATTTTGCTCCGTTTATTTTTTCTGCCATATTTTCAAAGCCGAAATCAAACTCATGATTTCCGGGGCAGGCAACATCATATCCGACTTCATTCATCAGGGAAACGGGGTCACCGCCCTTTGAAACAAAGGCATAAACATTGCCGTTAAAGAAATCACCGGCATCGGCAAGCACAACATCGGCACCCATTTTTTCAAATTCGTCTTTAAGCCCTGCCATAAAAGCATAGCCTTCAACGGCGCCGTGAACATCATTGGAATGAAGAACAATGAGCTTTCCGTCAAATTCTCCGTCGGCAAAAGCAAAAGGCAGGCAGGCAAAAACCATAACTGCCGCAAGAAGAAGTGAAACTACCTTTTTCATCTTTATTTTCCTTTCACAATTCTTTTTATTACATCCGATTATATCACAAAGCGGTTATATTTCAATATCGGCGGGTAAAAACAGTTAATTTTATTGAAAATCAAAATAATATATGATAGAATAAAATAAATATATCGTTTCGGAGGCAATTATGAGAATCGTAGTTAAAGTCGGCACATCCACCCTCACCCACTCAACGGGCAGAATAAACATCAGACGCGTTGAATTGCTCTGCCGTGTGCTCAGCGACCTTAAGAACGCAGGGCATGAAATAATTCTCGTTTCCTCCGGTGCCATAGGCATGGGCGTTGGCAAGCTCTCTTTGAGCGGAAAGCCTCAGGATATGCCTACCAAACAGGCGGCCGCCGCCGTCGGTCAGTGCGAGCTGATGTATATTTATGACAGAGAGTTTTCCGATTACAATCACACCATAGCTCAGATACTCATTACGAATTCGGATGTTGAAAATCCGAAAAATCATCAGAATTTCATAAACACTCTCACAAGACTTCTTGAATTCGGTGCCCTTCCGATCATCAACGAAAACGACACCGTTTCAACGGAAGAAATCGAAATCGGCGACAATGACACCCTCGGAGCCATAGTTGCCACAAGCATAAATGCCGACCTGCTCATTCTGCTTTCCGACATTGACGGCCTTTACAATAAAGACCCCCATAAAAACAGCGATGCCGTTCTTCTTTCCGTTGTGCCGGAGCTTACGGATGAAATCAAAAGCATGGGTGCAGGCAAAGGCACCGAGCTCGGAACGGGCGGAATGCAGACAAAGCTAAAGGCAGCCGGAATGGTTATGTCAAAGGGCATTGATATGGTCATTGCCAACGGTCAGAACCCGGAGCTTCTCTATGACATAGCGGAAGGCAAAAAAATCGGAACAAGATTCCTCGGAAGAAGGTAAAAAAATATGACTACCGCCGAAATACTTTCAAGAGCCGTCAACGCAAAATCCGATATAAGAGCACTCAGCGAAGACGAAAAGAACAGAGCCATTGAAGCAATGGCAAAGGCTGTTGAAAACAACACAGATAAAATACTTGAAGAAAACAGTAAGGATGTTGAGAGTGCCAAAGGAAAAATCAGCGATGTAATGATTGACCGTCTTACCCTCACCGCCTCCCGCATAGAGGGAATGGCAACGGGTATGAGAGAGGTCGCCCTGCTCCCTGACCCCAACGGCAGAGTTATTTCCTCTTCTGCTCATAAAAACGGAATGAGCATAAGCAAGGTTACCGTTCCCATGGGTGTTATCGGCATCATTTACGAAAGCCGCCCGAATGTAACCTCAGATGCCGCAGTGCTCTGCTTCAAAAGCTCGAATGTCTGCGTACTCAGAGGCGGAAAAGAAGCATACAGAAGTGCAAAGGCTATTGTAAACGCCATGCACGAGGGGCTTAAGGAATGCGGCATAAACACCGATGTAATTCAGCTCATTGACGATACGGGCCGTGAAAGTGCGGCGGAAATGATGAACGCCGTCGGTCAGATAGACCTGCTTATCCCCCGCGGAGGAAAAGGCCTCATCAAAGCCTGCGCCGAGAACGCCAAGGTTCCCTGCATTGAAACAGGAACGGGCATCTGCCACATTTATGTTGAAAAAACAGCGGATATCGAAAATGCTCTCAATATAGTTGACAATGCCAAAACCTCCCGTCCCTCCGTCTGCAATGCCTGCGAGGTCTGTATTGTTGACAGAGCCGCTGCCCCGGTATTTCTGCCGAAGCTTTACAAAAAGCTGACCGAAAACAGAGAACATCCCGTAACATTTATTGTCGATAAAGAAGCCGCCGGTTTTATTGACGGCATTCCCGCAGACGAAAGCTCCTTTGACACGGAATTTCTCGACTATAAGCTTGCCGTAAAGGTTGTAAGCGACTATAAGGAAGCCACCGCTCATGTCTGCGCTCACTCCACAAAGCACAGCGAATCAATAATAACCAGCGACCCCGAAGCTGCGGAATATTTCATAAACAATACCGACAGTGCGGCGGTCTATGTCAACGCCTCCACAAGGTTTACCGACGGCGGCGAATTCGGTCTCGGCTGTGAAATGGGAATTTCGACCCAGAAGCTTCACGCCAGAGGACCCATGGGTCTTGAAGAAATGATGACTTATCATTATGTAATCAAAGGAAACGGTCAGGTGAGATAAATGAAAAAATTCGGATTTATCGGCTGCGGAAATATGGGCGGTGCCCTTGCAAAAGCTGTCAGCCGCAAGGCTGCGGGTGCAAATGTCATGATAACAGACCTTGATAAAGAAAAGGTTTCCGCTCTTTGTGCGGAAACAGGCTGCAACTCAGGCACACTCGAAGAAACGGTCAAATTTGCGGATTATCTTTTTATCGGCGTAAAGCCTCAGGGACTTACTTTCCTTTTTGAAATCCTTTCCCCTCTGCTTAAAGAAAAGAAAGAGCGTTTTGTTCTCGTAAGCATGTGTGCAGGCACAGCCATTGAAAAGATAAAAGCCCTTGCCGGCAGCGATTACCCCGTAATAAGAATAATGCCCAATGTAGCCTGTGCCGTCGGTGCGGGAATGACACTCTGCGCCCCCTGCGCCTGCGTCAGTGAAGAAGAAACAGCGGAATTCACGGATGCCATGTCATTATCCGGCCTTGTTGAACTTATCCCCGAAAAGCTCATTGACGCTTCTTCTGCGGTTTCCGGCTGCGGACCCGCTTATGTATTCATGATGGCAGAGGCGCTTGCCGACGGTGCCGTTGCCTGCGGTATTCCCCGTGACAAGGCATATAAGCTGGCCTCACAGACTCTTCTCGGCTCCGCAAAACTCATGCAGGAAAGTGACAGGAACCCCGCAGGGCTTAAGGATTCCGTATGCAGTCCCGGAGGAACCACCATTGAGGGCGTTGCGGCTCTTGAGAACGGAGGCTTCCGCTCTGCCGTAATAAACGCCGTGCGTGCCGCCTATGAAAAGAATTTCAAGCTTTAATCAATAATATGAAAAAGATAAAAATAACGGTTATGAAGGTCGCCTGCTACAAAGACCTTATGGAAAAATATGAAAATCCCATTTCTCACGCCTGCGATATGAAAGAAGGCATGACCTTTATCGCCGACGGCTGGCAAAAGCCCGAGGGATTCTGCGACAGCGCATGGGAAAGCATCTCGCCTTTTGTCATGACTCTCGCCCACGGCGGAGAGGATTTTTATGACGGCTGGATGAAAAACAAAAAATCCGCAATGATTTCCTGCAACGACGGTTTCCGTCCCGTCAGCTTCTATATAGAAACCGTTGAAGATTAAAAAATAAAAAATTTCAAAAAATTTCGGTTTTCATGCAACAAAACCGTGTTTTCGGTACACTGATATATGTAAAAGCAAAAAAACAAACCGTTTTTTACCGAAAACAGAGGTATTTTTATGAAAACCGATAATATTTTATATGACGCTTATCCGGATTATATGTATGAAAAGGTAACTGATATTACCCCGTCTGCACTGCGTTCCATGGGTGTAAAGGCCGTTGCCCTTGACCTTGACAGCACCGCCGTCAATTATTCATCTTTCCGTGTAAGCAATGAAATAATTCAGTGGGTAAAGCAAATCAGAGAAGCGGACATTCAGGTTGTCGTTATCACCAACACCGTTTTTCTCAGAGCCGCTTATATCTCAAAAAGAATGGGAAATCTGCCCTTCTATGCCTTTGCGTGCAAGCCCAACACTCTTGCTCTGCGCCTTGCGGCAAAGAAGCTGAAGCTTGAGCCGGAAGAAATAGCCATGATCGGCGACCAGCTTTTCACCGATGTGCTTTCCGCCAACAGAACAGGAGCCGTTTCCGTAAAGGTCGAGCCCATGGGCAAAGAACCTCCCCTTGCATATTTCGAAAACAAAAGACAGCTTGAAAGAGATTATCTTGCCAAATGTGAAAGCGGAGAAATCATACCCGTCGGCTGTTAAAAACAATCATATATATAAAGTAATTCCGGGATTATATCAGTTGTGATGTGCTCCCCGTCAAGTAGACAGACGAAAAAACAAAAATTTATTGAATAATCTTAGATTCCACCCCTGCTGCGCAGCAGGGGGGGAATTTTTACGCGGCGAAAGCCGCATAAAATTCCATCTGTGTCATACAATATAATTTAAGTTGGTATCTCTGTGTGTTGTAAAAGTGGATATAGTTTTCGATTGCCTTGATCAAATCTTCCCGGTCGGTAAACTTTCTCAAATAATACATCTCGGATTTGAGAATACCCCAATACCCCTCCATTGGACCATTATCAATACATCTGCCGACTCT
>JAZUJJ010000066.1:0-6626 GCA_045642725.1 Acutalibacteraceae bacterium | reverse complement strand
AGATTCACCTTCGGCGGTGACCCCGGAAAAGATCAGAGAGTTTATTATTTCAACACCAAGGAAATCCTTGATAATAAATTCGGCACACCCAATCCCTTCATGTTTGACGTTGTCAACAAGAGAATCGGTATGAGCAGAACCGTTCAGGTAAGATGCAACGGTATTTACACTTACAGAATTACCGACCCCATTCTTTTCTACACAAATGTTGCCGGTAATGTTGCCTCTTCCTACACAAGAGATTCAATTGACACAACACTCAAAACCGAATTTATTGATGCTCTTCAGCCTGCTTTTGCACAGCTTACAGAGCTTGAGCTCCGTCCTTCACAGATTCCCGGTCACACCAAGGAACTTAAGGATGCCGTAAACACCGCTCTCAGCTCAACCTGGGCAGAGCGCAGAGGCATCACCGTTGAATCCATTGCTCTTAACCCCATCACCCTCACCGAAGAGGATTTGAAGAAGATAAATCAGATGGAGGATGCCGCTACAATGGGCGGAAATGCCTTCATGATGGCCGGCCGTATGACCGACGCTACCGCATCCGCAATGGAAGCCGCCGCAAACAACCCCAACGGTGCAATGAACGGCTTTGTCGGTATGGGTATGCCTCTTAACGGTGCTGCCGGCGGCGGATTTGCCGCTGCTCAGGGCTTCTACAATGCAGGTGTTCAGAATGCCGCTGCCGCTCAGGCTGCCGCTGCTGCTCCCGCAGAGGGTTGGAAGTGCGCCTGCGGTGCCGTTGCAACCGGTAAATTCTGCACAGAATGCGGTGCAAAGAAGCCGGAAGACGGCTGGAAATGCGCCTGCGGTGCCGTAAACAAGGGCAAGTTCTGTGCCGAGTGCGGCGCAAAGAAGCCCGAGGATGCTCCTCTCTATAAGTGCGACAAGTGCGGCTGGGAACCCGAAGATCCCAAGAATCCTCCCAAGTTCTGCCCCGAATGCGGAGATATCTTCGACGATAAAGACAAGAAATAATTACAGGAGATGAAGCTATATGGCTCAGCTTCAGGAATATAAGTGCCCTTGCTGCGGCGGAGCTATTGAATTCAACAGCTCCCTGCAGAAAATGAAGTGCCCTTACTGCGACACGGAGTTTGAAATGTCGGCTCTTGCAGAGCTTGATTCCGCTCTCTCCGGCAAAGAAGAGAACCTGGAATGGAGTGAAAATGCGGGAGGCGAATGGCAGGAGGGCGAGGCTGACGGACTGCACTCCTATGTTTGCGAATCCTGCGGCGGTGAAATAATCGGCGACGATACTCTCGCCGCTACCGCCTGCCCGTACTGCGGCAATCCCATTGTCATGACGGGTCAGTTCACCGGGGATCTTAAACCTGATTATGTCATTCCCTTCAAGCTTGACAAAAAAGCCGCAAAGGAAGGGCTTAAAAAGCACCTTGAGGGTAAACGGTTATTGCCGAAAATCTTTAAGGACGAA
This sequence comes from Acutalibacteraceae bacterium, assembly GCA_045642725.1. Taxonomy (GTDB): domain Bacteria; phylum Bacillota; class Clostridia; order Oscillospirales; family Acutalibacteraceae; genus CAG-177. The sequence goes on along the minus strand of JAZUJJ010000066.1, from coordinate 5,185 downwards.
AATCATATTGACGAGATAAAAGGCATCTATGTTCCTTTCTGGCTTTTTGACGCCGATGTCGAGGCGGATATAAGTTATAAGGGAACCAAGGTGCGTGTCTGGGAGGATAAAATCAACCGCTACACCGAAACCTCATATTTCGGTGTCACGAGAAGTGGAAATATGTCCTTTGCCAATGTTCCCGCCGACGGCTCAAGCAAAATGGATGACACACTCATGGAGTCCATTGAGCCCTTTGATTTTGCCGATGCGGTGGATTTTCAGACAGCCTATCTTGCCGGATATCTTGCGGATAAATATGATGTCAGTGCCGAGGAAAGCATTCCGAGAATAAACACAAGAATAAAATCCACAACGGAAGGTGCTTTCAGAGGTACGGTAAGCGGTTACGCAACACTTGAAACGGACAACAGCTATGTCCGCCTCAAAAACAGTAAAGCAAAATACACTCTCTGCCCCGTGTGGCTGCTCAATACCACATGGAACGGTCAGAAATACACCTTTGCCATGAACGGTCAGACAGGCAGATTTGTCGGTGACCTTCCCGTTGACAAAAGTGCATACAGAAAGTATTTCGCCGCCATTGCCGCAGGCGTAAGCGCGGTGGCTATGGCTGTGTCATACCTTATGTATATTCTGTAAGGGGGTGGCGGAATGAAAAGAACAATAAAACCGTTTTTCGCTCTTGCCGTTTCCTTTATAATAATATTCTCCCTCTGCGCACCGGCTTTTGCCTCTCCCGCCAGATTTTATGACGAAGCGGGCCTGCTCAGTCAGCCGGAAGCCGAAATGCTTAATGCCGACCTTGATGCTCTGAGCGCGTCGGCGGGCGTTGATGTGGTTATTGCCGTTTTCAACGATATGTATGACTCGGGTTACACCGACATTCAGAGCTTTGCCGACGATTATTATGACAGAAGCGGTTTTTCCGCCGACGGTATCGCTCTTGTGCTGAGCATGGCAGACAGGGACTATCAGATTACAACGGCAGGCTCCTGCATTGATACAATCAATGACAATGCAATTTATTACATTGAGGATAATTTTCTTGAGTCTCTGAGCAGCGGCAATTATTACACCGCTTTCAGCATTTTTGCCGCTGAGGTTTCCGATGTGCTTAACGGCGGCAATGAAGCAGGTCTTTATGATGGCAGTTATTTTAATGATCATTACTATGGCTATTATAACAATGAATATAATTACTATGATAATCCCATAGAAAAAGATGTGAATACGGGCTTTAACTGGGTAACTCATATAATCATAAGTCTTGTTATCGGTATCGTTGTTGCCTTTATAGTCGTAAGCTCAATGAAGAGTAAGCTGAAATCCGTCATAAGCAAAAACGGAGCCGAGGGCTACGCCGTATCCGGCACCCCGGATATTACCGACGGCAAGGATATTTTCCTTTACTCAAAGGTTGCCGCGATTCCCAAGCCTCAGGAACCGAAGAACAACAGTTCATCAGGGCGTTCGTTTTCCTCCGGCGGCTCATCAATCCATGTGTCCGGCGGCGGTGTTTCACACGGCGGTCACGGCGGAAAGTTTTAATGTGAGTTTTAAGTTTTAAGAGTTAAGTTTTTGCAAAAAAATTGCAGCTTTGATTTCAATCAAGGCTGCATTTATTTTTGGTGAAATGTCGGGTCGCTTGTTCTGTTAAGCAGATAATCAACGGAAACATTGTGAAAATCGGCAAGCTTTATTAAAATCTGTGTGGGAATGTCAATATCACCCCGTTCGTAATTGCTGTAAACCCGTTGACTGCAAGAAAGAATTTCACCCATTTGTGTTTGTGTAAGATCTTTATCTTCACGAAGATCGCGAATCCTTCCGTATCTTGCCATGCTATTTCTCCGTTCGGCTGTATTTGATAAATCAATTATATTTAGAAAGAATTTCGCTATTGACATTTAGCGGAAAATTCGCTAAAATTTAATTATTAATATAATGTATATGGAGGGCTTTATGAAAACATTTATTAAAAACCATGTAGTTGCATTATGCGGCTTGTTCGCTCTTCTGGCAACTTTATTGCCGTTTGCTTCGCTTGATGATCTTTATTACACAGTGAATATATCTCTTATCGGCTTTTTATCCGACTATAAAGGCTTTTATTCAATAGCTTTATTTTTAATACCCATTATTTTGATTGTTTTTGATTTTGTACTTGTAAAAAAAGTTAAAAAGATACTTTGTATTGTCCTTTCATCAATAAACTTGCTTGCAGCTTTCGGAATTTTCGGTATAATGTATCTTTTCTTTGAAGAAGAGTATATCATTTGTTCTCCGTCTGTCGGCTTTTTTGTAATATTGGTAGCCGATATTCTTCTTATTGTTTTCTCAGTTTTGTTTGCAGGAAAGAATTTTGATAAAGATTCAACTGTTGATAAAATCAAAAAGTCAAAAATCGGGAAAAAAGGAAAAGACCTTTCCGAAAAAGCTGTTGCCGGAGCCGCTTCCATAGGCAGTGAAGTTGTAACTACAACCAAAGAACAAGCAGAACTTACAGGGCTTAAAAGTGAAATTAATGTAATTGATAAAGAAATAAACGCTTCCTATCTTATGACGGGAAAGAAATTTGTTGAATATGTCATTAATTCAAATGAAATGCCCGGAATAGATGTTTCGGATGTTCTCAAGTTAATGGAACCCAAGCTTGAAAGAAAAGATGAGCTTAATCAGAAAATTATTAAACTTGAAAAGCGAATCAGAGACGAAAAGATTATTCGTGAAAAACAGGCGGCTGAAAAAGAATATGAAACAGAAAAAGAAAAGCTTGAAAAGGCTTTGAAAATGGATGTTATTGAGCAGTCTGATTACGATGAACGAGTCATTGTACTTAAGAAAAAGCTTGACAATTTTGAGGCTATAAGAAAGTTAGAACAACAGGTTGACCTCGGTATTATTACTGAGGAAGAAAAAAATCAGAAACTTTTTGAACTTCTTAACTGATATAAATTTTTACGGGGGCATAAAGATGAAAAAAATAATTGCTGCAATATTTACAATTTTGATTTTAATTTCTTTATCATCCTGCGATGCCAATCAAAAAGGAAAAGAAGCAATCTACGTTAACAAGGCACAGGAACTTCTTGATTCCGGCGATGCTAAAGGAGCAAAAGAGATACTGAATAAAGGTATCGAAGTTTTCCCCGAAAGCACAGAGATAAAGTCACTGCTTGATTCAATTGAGGAGTCCGAATCGGTAGCGGCATCTGAAAAAGCATCAAAGGAAGCTGAAGAAAAAAGATTCAAGCCTTCAAATAAAGGCTGCTATAAGGGTTCATATATTCCGAACTTCTGCGATTTTGCAAAAGTGCCGGAAAGAGTCCAGGGAAGTGAAGATGTAGGCTTTGTATATGAAGTGAATGATGTAAAAGTCTTTGACTCATACATTAAAGAACTTGAAAAAAGAGGATTCGTATTAACTTATCATCACGAAGAGTATGCTGAATATTTTACATATACCATGTATGCGGATGAAGCCCGTACAGAAGCTATCGAGGAAGTCTATTTAACAGAAGCAACAAATATAGATAATGGCAAATTGTGCATTATTATTGAAGGAAATTTAGATAAATATTATAGCGAAATGTATGCTTCCGAATATTCAGATTCAGCCATAACACCCGGTCTTTATTTTGTAGCAACACAAAGTGATGATTTACTTGTACATCATGTTCCGAAATCCGGAACGGAGATTTTTGGAAAAATCCCGAAAGGTACTGTTGTAAATGTAATTGAAACACGGGGAAACTGGTCTTATGTAGATTACGGAAACGGTAATGAGGGCTGGGTAAGTTCAGATTATCTCAAACCATATACCGCAAGCAGTTCTTCCGGTGGTTCAAGTGCAAGCGTTGGCGATCTTGTGGGCGGAATTGTTGATGCAGGTCTCGGAGTAGCGTCAGGTGTTCTTAACAGTTTATTCTGAATAAAAGAAAGGAATGTTAAAAATGGGACTTTTTGACAAGGTAGTAAAAACAGGTAAAAGCGTAGCAACATCAGCAGGAAATGCGGTTGCTTCAACAGCTGTAAGTGTTGGTTCATCTGCTGTAACAGCAACTAAAGAGCAGTCGGAATTAGCCGGACTCAAATCTGAAATCAATGTAATCGAAAAAGAACTCGATGCTTCTTATGTTATGATTGGAAGAAAGTTTATTGATTACGTTCTTGAAACAAAGGAAATGCCCGGTATTGATGTTTCGGATATTCTTTCAATGCTTGAGCCAAAGCTTGAAAGAAAAAGCGAATTACAGGCAAAAATAATTGAACTTGAAAAACGCATTAAAGAAAAAGATGCTATCAGGGATAAGCAGGTAGCGGAAAGCGAATACTTGACCGGAAAAGAAAAGCTTGATAAAGCTCTCGCAATGAGTGTAATTGATCAGGCTGAGTATGATGAAAAAGTAGCTGTGCTTAAGAAAAAATATGATAATTTCAGTCAGATAAGAAGACTTGAACAGCAGCGTGATATGGGAATTATTACAGAAGAGGAAATGAATGCAAAGCTTTTTGATCTTCTTAATTGAGAGGTAAAAAATTATGGAAAAAATACCTACTGATTGTCCAAAATGCAGGGCTTTATATTCAATGCAACAGGTTGGAGAAAGAACCGGCGGATTCAGTGGCGGCAAAGCTGCCGTAGGAGCAATTATTGCCGGACCCGTAGGGTTAGCAGCAGGAGCATTGGGAAAAAAGAAAAAGACTTATCAATGCAGAAAATGCGGATATACAGTTGAAGTATAAAAAACTCAGCAGATGTACCGGATAAACGATACATCTGCTGCTTTATTTTTTACCGGAACTTCCTGCCTCGCAAAGTGAATAAGGGGGCGTAGTCTTCTTTCTCTCAATAGGGAAGGTTCCCGAAGGTTGGGGATTGCACATTTGCAGCCTTTCATTATTTACTTCACGACTTACGCCGTGCCGGAGCAATGAAAAAAAGACTTATCAATGCAGAAAATGCGGATATACAGTTGAAGTATAAAAAACTTTTCAAAATGTTCAGCCACAAAAGTCAAAACCGGGCTTCGCTCAAAAGTGATATAATCCCCATAGAGTAGACACTTGAAATAACAAAAATTTCAAGACTACACTATGGGGGTTAATTTTATGCACAGAAAGAGCCATAAAAACAAGAAATATAGCAAAGAGTTAAAGCAACAAGCGGTTGAAGCATATT
>JAZUJJ010000065.1:0-13786 GCA_045642725.1 Acutalibacteraceae bacterium | reverse complement strand
TAGAGATCCTTCAGCTTGAGAAGGTGCTCATATCTCTCAACAGAGGTATTCTCAGCCTTGGTGAAGAGAGCTTCTGCTCTTTCGGGGAAGGAGCGTGTAAGCTGTGAATAACGGGCTTCATTCATGATGAAGTCTCTGTAGCTGGTGGTAGCGGGCTTGCTGTCAATGGTGAAGGGATTCTTGCCTTCTGCCTTGAGAGCGGGGTTATAACGGAACATGTTCCAGTAACCGCAGTCAACGGCCTTCTTCATTTCAGCCTGGCAGTTGGTCATACCGCCCTTGATTGAGTGCATCTCGCAGGGAGCGTAAGCAATAACGATTGAAGGACCGTGATATGCTTCTGCTTCGGTGAGAGCCTTGATGGTCTGATTCTGGTCAGCACCCATGGCGATCTGTGCAACATAAACATAACCGTAGCTCATTGCTATCTCGGCAAGGCTCTTCTTTGCAACTGCTTTACCTGCTGCTGCAAACTGAGCAACCTGACCGATGTTGGAAGCCTTGGAGGCCTGTCCGCCGGTGTTGGAGTAAACTTCGGTATCGAATACCATGATGTTTACATCTTCGCCGGAAGCGAGAACATGGTCAACGCCGCCGAAGCCGATATCATAAGCCCAACCGTCGCCGCCGAAGATCCATACGGACTTCTTGGCAAGGTATTCTTTGCTTGCAAGAACTGACTTGCAGGTGTCACAGTCGGCATTTTCAAGAGCTGCAACAAGAGCCTTGGTTGCCTCTGCGTTTGCTTTGCCGTCATTTACGGTGTCAAGATAAGCAACTGCTGCTGCCTTAACATCTTCGGAAGCACATTCGGATTCGGAGATGGTCTTAACCTTTTCAATGAGGCTGTTGCGGATGGCGTTCTGGCCGAGGTAAAGGCCGAAGCCGTGCTCTGCGTTATCTTCAAAGAGGGAGTTAGCCCAAGCGGGACCGTGGCCTTCCTTGTTGACTGTGTAAGGTGATGTTGCTGCGGGGCCGCCCCAGATTGAGGAACAACCGGTAGCATTGGAGATATACATTCTGTCTCCGAAGAGCTGAGTGATAAGGCGTGCATAGGATGTTTCGGCACAACCTGCGCAGGAGCCTGAGAACTCAAGAAGAGGAGTCTTGAACTGACTGCCGATAACGGTATTGTCAGTGCATTCTTCCTTAACGGATACGTTGGCAACCATGTAATCAAATACGGGCTGCTGGTCATCCTGGCTCTCTCTGGAAACCATCTTAAGTGAATTGGTGGGGCATACGCCTATGCAGACACCGCATCCCATACAATCGAGAGGTGAAACTGCAAGTGCATATTTGTAAACGCCCTTGCCCTTGCCGGCCTTCTTGTCAACGATGTTGGCATTTTCGGGAGCGTTTGCTGCTTCTTCTTCATTGAGAAGATAAGGTCTGATAGTTGCATGGGGGCAAACATAAGCACACTTGTTGCACTGTGCGCAGGTTTCGGAGTTCCATGCGGGAACCATAACTGCAACACCGCGCTTCTCATAAGCGGCTGCGCCCTGCTCAAATGTACCGTCAGCGTGGTCAACGAAAGCGGAAACGGGAAGTGCGTCGCCGTCCATAAGACCAACGGGCTTCATGATGCTGTCAACCTGCTTAACAAGCTTTGCTGCACCCTTGGAAGCTTCTGCAGCGCCTTCGTCAACTGCTTCTGCCCACTCTGCGGGAACATCGATCTTTACATAAGCGGAAGCACCGAGGTCAATGGCCTTCTCGTTCATCTGAACGATTTCAATGCCCTTCTTCATAAACTTCTGTGCTTTTTCCTTCATGTAGCCGATTGCTTCCTCTTCGGGAAGAACCTTTGACAGTGAGAAGAAAGCGGACTGAAGAATTGTATTTGTTCTCTTGCCGAGGCCTATCTGAGCGGCAAGGTCGATAGCGTTAACGGTGTAAAGCTGAATGTTGTTCTTGGCAATGTATCTCTTTGCTTCTGCATTCAGTTTGGTTGCAAGCTCTGCTGCATCCCACTGGCAGTTGATAAGGAATACGCCGCCGGGCTTAACGTCGTTGACCATCTTATAACCCTTTTCAACATAGGAGGGGTTATGGCAGGCAACGAAGTTTGCCTTGTTGATGTAATAGGGGCTCTTGATGGGCTCATCGCCGAAACGAAGATGGGAGATAGTGATACCGCCGGTCTTCTTGGAGTCATACTGGAAGTAAGCCTGAACATACTTGTCGGTATGGTCGCCGATGATTTTGATGGAGTCCTTGTTTGCGCCAACGGTACCGTCGCCGCCGAGACCCCAGAATTTACATTCGATTGTGCTTTCTGCTGCGGTGTTGGGAGCGGCTTTCTCTTCAAGTGAAAGGCCGGTAACATCGTCATTGATGCCGAGGGTGAAGCCGTTCTTGGGCTCATCCTTTGAAAGCTCATCATAAACAGCGAATACGCTGGCGGGAGGTGTATCCTTTGAGCCGAGACCGTAACGGCCGCCGACTACCTTGATACCGCACTTGCCTGCTGCTGCGAGAGCGGCAACAACATCAAGATAAAGAGGCTCGCCGAGAGCACCGGGCTCTTTTGTTCTGTCAAGAACGGCGATCTTCTTGCAGGAAGCGGGGATAGCTGCTGCAAGCTTTGCTGCACTGAAGGGTCTGTAAAGGCGAACCTTGACAAGGCCGACTTTTTCGCCCTTTGCGGTAAGGTAATCAATAACTTCCTCTGCAACGTCGCAGATTGAACCCATTGCTATGATAACCTTTTCGGCATCGGGAGCACCGTAATAGTTGAAGAGCTGATAGTTTGTGCCGAGCTTGGCGTTGACCTTGCCCATGTATTCCTCAACGATTTCGGGAAGAGCATCATAATATTTGTTGCTTGCTTCTCTGTGCTGGAAGAAAATGTCGCCGTTTTCGTGTGAGCCGCGCATAACGGGTCTCTCGGGGTTGAGAGCACGCTTACGGAAAGCTTCAACAGCGTCCATGTCGCACATTTCTTTAAGGTCTTCATAATCCCATACAGCGCTCTTCTGAATCTCGTGAGAGGTACGGAAGCCGTCAAAGAAGTTGATGAAGGGAACTCTGCCCTTGATTGCTGCAAGGTGAGCAACGGCACCGAGGTCCATAACTTCCTGGGGATTTGTTTCGGCAAGCATTGCGAAACCTGTCTGACGGCAGGCATAAACGTCGGAATGGTCACCGAAAATGTTAAGTGCATGAGAAGCTACGCAGCGGGCTGAAACATGGAAAACGCAGGGAAGAAGCTCGCCGGCTATCTTATACATATTGGGAATCATAAGAAGAAGTCCCTGAGAAGCGGTATAGGTGGTGGTGAGAGCACCGGCTGCAAGTGAGCCGTGAACGGTTCCTGCGGCACCTGCTTCGGACTCCATTTCGGCAACCTTAACGGTGGTACCGAAGATGTTTTTCTGACCCTGTGCTGACCACTGGTCAACATAGTCTGCCATGGGGCTTGACGGAGTGATGGGGTAAATGCCGGCTACTTCAGTAAAGGCATAGGACACCCAAGCGGCTGCGTTGTTGCCGTCCATGGTCTTCATTTTTCTTGCCATAGTATATTCCTCCTAAATAGATTTTGGAAAGTTTACCACTGAATATTTTATCATCCCGGCGGCACTTTGTAAACCTTAAATTCATCCAAAACGCCGCCAAAATGTAAATATATTTTATAAAAATTAACTGATTACCAGATTTTCTTGGAATCAATGTCTGCAAGAGCGGCGGCTGTGAAGTCGGCAATGCTCATGGAGCCTATATCGCCTTCGCCTCTCTTACGAACGGAAACGGTACCTTCTTCGGCTTCCTTGTCACCGATAACAAGCATATAAGGAATCTTCTGAAGCTGTGCTTCACGAAGCTTGTAGCCGAGCTTTTCACTTCTGCTGTCAACCTCAACACGAACGATTCCGGCATCTGCAAGAGCCTTCTTGACTGCATAGCAGGCGTCTTGATGACGGTCTGCGATGGGAAGAATGCGTATCTGCTCGGGAGCAAGCCAGAGCGGGAATGCGCCTGCATACTTTTCAATAAGAAGAGCAAGAGTTCTTTCATAGCAGCCGATGGATGTTCTGTGGATAATGTAGGGGTTCTTCTTTGTGCCGTCTGCGGCAACATATTCCATACCGAACTTTTCGGCAAGCATCTGGTCGATCTGAATTGTGATAAGTGTGTCTTCCTTGCCGAAAACATTTTTGATCTGAATGTCAAGCTTCGGACCGTAGAAGGCGGCTTCGCCTACGCCGATTTTATAGGGAATTTCAAGGTGGTCGAGAATCTTTTTCATTATACCCTGAGCTTCATCCCACTGCTCTTCGGTGCCGATGTATTTTGCTCTGTCATCGGGATCCCACTGTGAGAAACGGTAGGAAACATCCTCGTAAAGGCCGAGAGTCTTGAGCATATAAATTGCAAGCTCAAGGCAGTTCTTGAATTCATCCTCAAGCTGTTCGGGGGTGCACATAAGGTGACCTTCGGAAATTGTGAACTGGCGTACACGGATAAGACCGTGCATTTCACCGGAAGCCTCGTTTCTGAAAAGGGTGGAGGTTTCATTGTAACGAAGAGGCAGGTCGCGGTAGCTTCTTGCTCTGTTGAGATATGCCTGATACTGGAACGGGCAGGTCATGGGACGCAGCGCAAAGACTTCATCATCCTTTTCCTCGTCACCGAGAACGAACATACCGTCTTTATAATGATCCCAGTGACCTGAGAGCTTATAAAGGTCGCTCTTCGCCATAAACGGAGTTTTGGTGAGCAGCCAGCCTTTTGATTGCTCGGTATCCTCAACGAAACGCTGAAGAAGCTGAATTATTCTTGCACCCTTGGGAAGCAGAATGGGCAGACCCTGACCGATAAGGTCACTGGTGGTGAAAAGCTCAAGCTCTCTGCCGAGCTTGTTATGGTCGCGCTTCTTTGCCTCTTCAACAGCTTCAAGATAAGCTTCGAGATCCTCTTTCTTTGTGAAAGCGGTGGCGTAAATTCTCTGGAGCATCTTATTCTTTTCACTGCCTCTCCAGTAAGCACCGGTGCAGGATGTGAGCTTATAAGCCTTGACTTTGCCTGTGGAAGCAAGGTGAGGGCCTGCGCAGAGTTCAACAAATTCACCCTGCTTATAGAAGCTGATGCTTTCGCCGTTGTCGGCGTGCTCTTTTACAAGCTCAACCTTATAGATTTCACCCAGGTCTTCATAATATTTGATTGCTTCGTCGGGTGTCATCTCAAAACGCTCGATGGGAAGATTTTCTTTGATAATCTTCTTCATTTCGCCCTCAATTTTTTCAAGGTCTTCGGGAGTGAAGGGAGTATCAATATCAAAATCATAATAAAAGCCGTCATCAATAGCAGGGCCGATGGCAAGCTTTACCCCGGGATAAAGGCGTTTAACTGCCTGTGCAAGAATGTGAGATGCGGTGTGACGGTAGGTTCTCTTTCCGTCTTCGTCATCAAAGGTGAGAATCTCAAGGGTGCAATCCTTGTCGATTGCGGTTCTGAGGTCCTTTACTTCGCCGTCAATTCTGCATACGCAGGCATTTCTTGCGAGACCTTCGCTGATGCTTTTGGCAATTTCCATTGCGGTGATGCCGTTTTCAAATTCTCTGACATCATCTCTGAGTTTAACTTTGACCATATATATCATCCTTTCTTTGAATTACAAAAAAAATAAGCCTCACCCTGTATAACAGGATGAGACAATAATAAACGCCCCACGGTTCCACCCGTCGTTCCGGCAAAAGCCGACACTCAACAGCCTTAACGCGGCTTCACGGCACACCTTGTTTCGGCGGCACTCGGCAGTGGTTGCTTTGCCGCTGACTGCCGCTCTCACAGCTAACGGGCGGCTCTCTGAAAATCGCTTTGCAAAGTATTTCTGCGTCAACATTTTGATAATATTTCTTGTATATAGTAACACTACATATTGATATTGTCAATCATTTTTTATACAAAATATATTAAAAAATCCTTGACATACAGGGCAGAAGAGTATAAAATCAATACAATGGTGTTATTTTATGCCTTTTTGGTTATCATACATCATTATATTGATTTTCTTAATTCAATATTATACATGCGGTAAACCGCAAAATTTCAGAAAGAGGAGGAATGTACTTGGACCTTGTTTCAATCCTTATAGGTGCTGCTGTCGGTCTTGTGCTCGGCATTGTTCTGGGCTTCTTCATCGGCAGTTCACATAGGAAAAAGGTTGCAGAGGCCGCTATCGGTTCAGCCGAAAAAGAGGCGAGCAAAATTGTCAGCGATGCTCTTGCAACAGCGGAAGCAAAGAAAAAGGAAGCACTTCTCGAGGCAAAGGACGAAATTCACAAGCAGAGAACAGAAACAGAAAAAGAACTGCGTGAAAGACGCTCCGAAGTACAAAGACTTGAGAAGCGCATAACCCAGAAAGAAGAAAATCTCGAAAAGAAGAGTGACAACCTCGAAAAGAAAGAGGAAGTCCTTGAAGGCAAAATCAAAACTGCTGATGAAAAGCTTGAAGAACTTGAAAGCATGAAGAAGAGTCAGCTTGAAATTCTCGAAAGAATTTCCGGCTTCACTCAGGATCAGGCAAAGTCTTACATCATCAGCCAGCTCGACGAAAAGCTTGACCATGAAAAAGCGGTCAGGATTCAGGAGGTCGAGCAGAGAACAAAAGATGAAGCGGATACCCTCGCAAGAGAAATCATCACCACGGCCATTCAGCGCTGTGCCGCAGACCATGCATCCGAAGCAACTGTTTCAACCGTTGTTCTGCCCAATGATGAAATGAAGGGCAGAATTATCGGCAGAGAGGGCAGAAATGTCCGTACTCTCGAAATGATAACAGGTGTCAGCCTTATTATCGACGACACACCAGAAGTTATCACTATTTCTTCATTTGACCCCGTTCGCAGAGAAATCGCAAGAGTTACCCTTGAAAAGCTTATCCAGGACGGCAGAATTCACCCCGCAAGAATTGAAGAGCTTTACGAGAAATCAAAGCGTGAGGTTGAGCAGACCGTCAAGCAGACAGGTGAAAGAGCTCTTATTGATGCCGGTGTCAACAATGTCAACCCCGAAATCGTCAAGCTTCTCGGTAAGCTTAAATACCGCACAAGCTACGGCCAGAATGTTCTTAATCATTCACTTGAAGTTTCATTTATCGCAGGTCTTATGGCTTCCGAGCTCGGCGCCGATGTCAAGAGCGCAAAGAGAGCGGGTCTTCTTCACGATATAGGCAAGGCTCTCGACCACGAAATGGAAGGCACTCATGTTGCTCTCGGTGTTGAATTTGCAAAGAAATACAAAGAGAATGAAACCATTCTCAATGCCATTGAGGCACATCACGGAAATGTGGAGCCCAAGAGCACAACTGCCGTTCTTGTTCAGGCGGCGGATGCCATTTCCGCGGCAAGACCCGGAGCAAGAAGAGAAGATCTTCAGAATTACATCAAGAGACTTGAAACTCTTGAAAATATTGCAACATCCTTTGAGGGTGTTGAGCGTTCATTTGCCATTCAGGCAGGCCGTGAGGTCAGAATCATCGTCAAGCCCGAGCAGGTCAGCGATGACAGAATGGTTCTTCTCGCAAGAGAAATCGCCGAAAAGATTGAAAACAGTATGGATTACCCCGGAGAAATCAAGGTCAACCTTATCAGAGAGACCAGAGCTTTCGGCGTAGCAAAGTAATGAAAACGGGCTGTCGCTTTGCGGCAGCCTTTTGACTGTGACCCAAAAGAAAATCCGAAAGGATGAAAAAGATTGAATATTTTAGCAATCGGAGATGTGGTTTCCGATAAGGGTTGTGAATTTCTGAGAAAAAGACTTCCGTCGCTGAAAAAACTCAAAGGTATTGATTTCTGCATTGCCAACGGGGAAAACTCCGCCGTCGGCAACGGTATTACTCCCCATTCGGCGGATTTCCTTTTTGACAGCGGTGTTGATTTCATAACGACGGGCAACCATGTTTTCCGCCGCAGGGAAATCTATGACTATCTTGATGAAAAAGACGGAATAATCAGACCCGCCAATTTTTACAGTGAAGCACCGGGCAGGGGATATGCCGTTGCGGACCTCGGTTTCACAAGTGTGGCTGTTATAAATTTAAGCGGCTGTGTTTATATGGACAGATGTGAAAATCCCTTTACCTGCGTTGACAGAATACTCGAGAAAATACCCTGCAAAATAAAAATCGTTGATTTTCATGCGGAGGCCACAGCCGAAAAAGGCGCTCTCGGATATTATCTTGACGGAAAGGTTTCCGCGGTTTTCGGAACACATACTCATGTGCTTACCGCAGATGCAAAAATCCTTCCCGGGGGCACGGGATTTATTACGGATGTCGGAATGACGGGGCCGAAAAATTCCGTCCTCGGTGTTAAACCGGAAATTTCCGTAAGCTGGATGAAAACCGGAATGCCCGCAAGGTTTGATACGGCTGACGGTGATTGTATGCTCAACGGATGTATTTTTGAAATCGACAATAAAACGGGCAGATGCCTCGGCGTCGAAGCCATTGACATAGAGTAGGTGTATTATGCAGAAATTGCTGGGATATATGCGCTCCGCTTGTCAGAAATATAATATGATTCAGGAGGGCGACAGAATAGCCGTCGGTGTTTCCGGCGGAAAGGATTCCCTTGCTCTTCTTGCCGCAATGGCAAGGCTGAGAACCTTTTACCCCGCTCATTTTGAAGTGGTGGCAATAACCGTCGATATGCGTTTCGGTGACAAAGACGGTGATTTTTCCGAAATAAAGGCACTTTGTGAGAGGCTGAATGTTGAATACATAATAAGGCCGACAAATCTTGCCTCGCTGATTTTTGATGTGAGAAAAGAAAGCAACCCCTGTTCGCTCTGCTCAAAAATGCGCCGCGGTGCCCTTGACAATGCCGCAATTGAGGCGGGGTGCAATAAAGTGGCTTTGGGTCATCACCTTGACGATGTGGCGGAAACCTTTATCATGAACCTTTTTAACGGCGGAAATCTTGACTGCTTTATGCCCGTTACCTATATGAGCAGAAAAGAACTGACGGTTATCAGACCGATGATTTTTGCCAGGGAAAGCGACTGTGCAAGAGTTGCAAGAAAAGAAGAGCTTCCCGTTAAAAAACGCGCCTGCCCTGCCGACGGAGTTACCGAAAGGGAAGAGGTCAAGCAGTTTCTCAGCTCCCTTGAAAAGAAATACGGCAATGTGCGTGAAAAAATTCTGGGAGCAATGCAGAGAAAAGAAATCAACGGATATTAATATTTACAATAAAAAACGGGGAGGCTTCATCAATGATGATGAGGCCTCCCCCTCGTTATTATATATGATTATTTCTTAAACAAACCTTTTATAAGGTCTATAACCATCTTGAATAATTCAATCGGTCTTGTAAGCCAGCCCTGAAGGTTGTTGTTTCCGAATACTCGTTCAACATCATAGCCGCCGCCCGAAATGTGCTTGAGCTTGTAGGTCTGGAAGCCTACTGTTCCGTCGTCCGAAACGACCTTGACCTGAATGCTTGATGCAAGAGCTGTCTTGCAGGGAATGGTGATTGTGAAGCCGTCAAAGCTGTAATTCTTTACGGGGATTCCGTTTACATAGACCGCTTTAACCGAGTTTTCATCAAAACGGACCATATCGAAAATAATGTCATTGCCTGTGTCTTTTGCTTCCTGCTCTTCCTGAGTGGGAAGTACGCTGAGAATCTGACGGGTAATGTAATCATAGCCTTCAATGGAAGGATGTGAGCCGGGGAAGCTGCAGTTACCGTCAAGGAATTTACCCATCAGTGACCAGTCTTCCTGGGTGCAGAGAGCTTCGGTGTTGGAAATGTCCGCATAAAGAACATTGTATTCCTTTGCCCATTTTTCATACTGCTTGTTCATCTTTTTGGTAAATGAAGAGAACAGAGAACCTACCGGAACCATTGTCTGGTCAAGGAGTGTCATCTGATTGACCATGTTGAAGGAGCCTACCATTACTATTGTTGCATCGGGGTTTAATTCCTTAACACGCTGTAAAAGAAGTGGATACTGCTTTTCCCAGTTGTCATAGCCTTCGTTTAATAATTTTACGGCGTTTGTCAGAATTTCTTTGAGGGTGTTCAGATCGGTAAAGTCGATGTCAAGACCGTCGCCGAGCAAACCGCCGTTTGTGATTACACGGTAAGCACGATAGAAAATATCGCACATACCGAGCTCAATGGTGATAAGAGAAGCTTTTTTGGTAACATCTATGATGTTTCCGGTGCGGCCGTCTGTTGCGGGGTCAAAGGTTTCGCCTCTTGCACCTACCGAGGAGCCTTCATAGCCGAAATAATCAAGTGCCCAGTCATAATACTCATAGTTGAGAACTGTGTCGGAATAATTGTCGTCAACACCGTAAAGGTCAAGAGCTACGGCAGTTGTCATACCGCCGAAGGTGCAGGGCCAGAAATTTCCGCTTAAGTCATTCATGTCGGCAGGTGCTTCACAGCCGACTGCATCGGCAATCTGAGCGGCATAGGAGCCGACAACATAACGGCAATCGTTGTCGTTATACTGACCGCCGCAGGTTTCAACGGTTAATCTTTCGCCGTTTTTACCGATATATGAGCCTTCTGCGCCGCAGCCTTTACCGATGCTGTCACCGAGCGCAAGATAGCCGCCTTCCGGGTCTGCTCCGAATTGATATACGTCTTCTTTCTTTGCGGCAGAGCCGGAAAAGGCAAAAACGGAAAAGGCCATAAGAGAACAAAGGAAAATAGCGAGAGCTTTTTTGAGTGTTGTCTTCATAATGAATATCCTCCTTGATTTTATTTGATGATTCTGCTTAAAAAGAATTCCCGTTTGCTTTCATTATCAATAAAATGAACGGGTTTTATCTGAGCGGCGGAAGCACCCAGAGAAATGCAGTGCTGCGCCCATGCTTCATGGGTGCCGGGCTGCTGCTTAAGAATGACCATACGGCTGATGAATGCCTTTTCACGCTGACTCGGGTAACGCTTGTTGCATTTTCCCATCATGCCTTCAAGCTCATCAACGCAGGAGTCCCAGTCAATGTCGTCATCGCTTTCCACAACAAGAGCATATCGGCTCGGCACAACGCTGTCATCCTGATAAAACAGCCAGTTGTTGACGGAAATGCCGTGAGCTTTGTTGAACATTTCCATGCTTGTGCGGGCGTCCTCTTCGCTGAATTTTTCGCCTGCAATGTTAAAATACTGTCCTTTACGGTAAACAAAGGAAATAAGAGGCATTTTGTTGCGGAAGCCTTTGACCTCAATGACATCCTTTAAGTGATAGCGGTACAGACCCGCCTGGGTCGTGATAAGGATTTCATATTGTTTTCCCTCTTCAAGCTTGTCAAGGGTCAGCACCTCGTCTGTTGTTTCTCCGGCAGGAATAAACTCATAAAAGCAGCTGTCGGTCAATAACTGCATATTGGTGTTTTCAAGCTCATAACAGGCGGCAACCAGGCCTTCCGATGCACCGTATATGGAAAAATCAAAGGGAATATCTCCGGCAACACCTCTCACATAATCGGCAGCCGGCTTAAAGGAAGCATTGCCTATGCTCGAAATCATAGTAAGGTTGGGCCACAATCTTTTCAGCAGGGTTTCATCAAAGCCCTGTTCAAACTGTTTGCGCAGATAAGCTGCTCTTTCGGGCATCGGGCGGATTTTCTTTGAAAGAATTTTCCGCAAACCGGGGTTTATATCAATGCTTTCACTGATAATGCCCTTTTCAATATCATCAACGATTGTTTCCCAGTGCGTTTGCAGATATGCAAGCTGGCTGACATTGATGCTGAAAAACACTGAAAAAATGAAAGTTGCATCGGCATCGGCAAGAGCAAAACGGTAAATATTGTATATATAATCACCGTCATGAACATCAAAAAGATTGCGGGTGGGAATTGTTAAAATAAAGGGATATAAAAAGCCGTAGCGCATGGCTCCGATTTCGGCAATGTTGGAGCAGGGGAGACCGCTCGGCAGCTTTTCGTTTGTTGCAGGGGAAAGAAACACGCCTCTGCCCGGTTTATATTTTTTGCCTTGTCTGTTCAGCTCTTTTACGGCCAGGGCAAGGGCGCGGGTCCAGGTGTATTTTACATAAGCCTTGATTGAAGCCGAGGTGGCGGGAATATATTTGGGGAAGCCGGAGGAACCGGATGTGCGGGAGTAACCGAGAATTTTTGATGATGTCAGAATGTTTTTTTCACCGTTTTTTGTCCGCTCAATAAAGGGTGCATAGTCATCATAAACGGAAATCGGCACATTTTTTCTGAATTCCTCAACGGTTTTTATTTCCGAAAATCCGTGAAGCTTTCCGAATTCTGTGTTTGCATTGCTTTTCAGAATTTTTCTGAGCAATGCCTCGTTTTCCTTCATGGGGTTTTTCGAGGATTTTTCAAGCTGTCTTAAACTGCCGTTTCCCTTTACCACAATCAAACGCATTGCGGCCTTGCTGAGCAGCTTTTTAATCATTAAGATTATCTCCTTCTTTGGAAAATATCACCCGTGAACCAAGCGTATTCACCATGGATTCTTGCCATAATTTATATCGTTTCTCCCTATTATTTTACCATAAATAAGGAAAAATACAAGTAATATCCAACAAATATACAAAAAATATCGGCAAATGCCGATGAAAAATCAATGAAATATCTTTATTTTTTGCGTACGGAAAGCAAAAAATCCATAAAAATATTTCGTAAAACTTAAACAAATTACACAATTAAAATTTGGTAATTGTGCAATAAAAAATAATCTGCGGCGGAGATATATTCCGCTGCAGATTGTTTTACTGACATAGTGTAAAATTTAGCCTGAAAAGCGTTTCAAAAAGTAAACATTTTGGCACACATAGATACCCATTATTTAACATAAATATTATATTGTTTTTTTTAAATTTGTCAATACTTTTGGGTTGAAATTATTGAAAAGTCGAAAAAATTGCCATTTTACGACTGCGTTCCATAAAGCAAATTGCATAATTATACAATTCCCAAAATGTTTACTTTTTGGGAGACTTTCGGGACACCGATGTTCAAAAAACGGGAAAGGAGTTAAGGTGATATGGTTTATCCGTTAAGCCGAAAATGTTGATATGAAAGCAATATCCGATAATAAAATTCCGGCAGAGCTTTGCAATGAAATGCTTATGTCGATGTTTGAAAATGTTATAGAGTTCAACGCAAGCGGAACGGTCAGATGCCTTAAGGTTTCACCTGAGCTTGATTTCCTGCCCCGGGAGCCGCTGAGAATTCTGACGGAGGATTTTATCCGTTATATTTCCGGGCACTTTGTGTTTGAAGATAATGAGTTTTCCTTTTCTTCGCTTCAGACCGGACAAAACGGAATAACATTCAGTGTTCTGCAAAACAGTAAAGAAATCAGATACATCGGTTTCATTATTCCGTTCGGTGAAAATTGCAGCTTTTGCTTCAACCGGGTTGACAGCATTGCAAACAGTCCGGGCGTGTGCGAAAGCACCGGACAAAAACACCCTGTGTTCATAAAAACCTTCGGGTATTTTGAAGTGTATAAAGACGGCAAGCCGGTTTTCTTCCACAGCGAAAAGGTGAAGGAGCTGCTCGCCCTGCTGGTTGACAGACAAGGCGGGTATGTGACAACCAAGGAAGGTGCCGCCCTGCTTTGGCCCGATGAAGAAATCAACGATGTGCTTAAGGCCCGTTACAGAAAAGTCTGTATGCGCCTGACCGAAGCACTTTCTGAAAACGGGATTGAAGATATTGTCGATATCTCAAAGCGAAAAAGACGAATCGTTCCGGAAAATATTGACTGTGATTTGTTCGATTTCCTGCAGCACAAAAAGGGAGTCAGATATACCGGAGCTTATATGAAAAATTATT
>JAZUJJ010000064.1:0-2052 GCA_045642725.1 Acutalibacteraceae bacterium | reverse complement strand
ACTATCTCGTATTTCATCTTGTCTTTTCAGTATATCCCGAATATCCTCGGCATAGATATTTCCGGTTGCATTTACACGTTTTGCAATCTGATTTATGTTTGCACTTGTTCTTTTCACAAGAGCAAGCAACTCATCCAGTTCGGGAATATTCAGATTTATAATGTACCCGTCGATAGCCATTTTTCTTAAGTAAGCACTCATGTTGGATATATCTGCGAGCTTCATCTTTTCGGAAATCAGACGCTTGTCATTTTCGCTAGCAAGAAAGGTAATAAGACTGTCTTTTGTATCTTTGCTCATAGCGAATGTTCTTTCTTCTTTACATTTGAAAGAGCGGGCGTTATTTTATTTTTCGCTTCATCGAGTTTGCCAAGAACAGAAGGTTTCTTTTCGTGCTGCTTTTCCTCAAAAGTTCTGACTTTATCAATGAAGATATTTACAAGACCGATATGGGGC
The DNA here is from genome assembly GCA_045642725.1 of Acutalibacteraceae bacterium. GTDB lineage: Bacteria > Bacillota > Clostridia > Oscillospirales > Acutalibacteraceae > CAG-177. The sequence continues at coordinate 1,596 of JAZUJJ010000064.1, read as the reverse complement.
CTTTCGCAAACAAGGTAAGCATTATTGTTGCCGCCCATGCCGTCTTCGCCTTTCGGAACCGGAACGGTTTTTGCCCACTCCTTGTTTGTACGGGATATTCTTGCATCCCAATCTTTCTCGATGCAGGTTATGGCCAGAACTGTTTTTACTCTCTGAAGACCATATTTTTCAATAACGGGTTCTGCAAGAACATCCTTCATTGTGTTGTCGTGATAGCCCTCGGATATAGCCTGTTCGATAGCTTTCTTGCATTCCATATTCGTCTTAAAAGACATACGGTAAGCATCCAGCTCACCGCTCATTCTTGCATCGGCTCCGTTGCCGAGATACACGGGAATTTTATCTTTTTCGTTGTCTTTGATGGCGAGAATCTCTCCGTTGTACCTCATAAATGTTTCCGGCTGCTTGAACATTTCGATGTACTTGTCAGTCAGCTCCGTGGGAACAGAAGTAAAATCTTCATCGCCGCATCCTACAATCAGAAAACTGCCTGCGATTATGTCATAAATTTCACCATCGCCGTCACACAGTGCACGGTTCAGTGTAAGTCCGGTCAGTTTGCCTTCTTCGTTACACAGTAATGCAATAGGGTCATCAAAAGGATATGTTGCTTCAATATCTCCGCCAACCTCATGCTGAAATGATTCAAGTCCGGAGTCAATTTCTTTTATTACAGGTTCCTTGCCTGGTTCGATATAAATGACTGATATTCTGTCGGGTGTATCGGAGATTTCTTCCTCGGCACCGATTCCCATTGCAGCATTGTATTTAACTTCATAGCTATCATAAGTTCTATCCTCGACAATGGGTTTAAGCGACTTAAGCCAGTCCTCATTAAACTGCCACAAAGGATATTCACAAAAACCGGAATGCTTTGTGAATCCGGTATCTTTTGCAACACCGCTTTCAAGCAACTGTGTTGCCCACAGGTTATTATTCAAGTCAACATAAGCGGCATTTTTGATACCAATCATTTCGCAGAATTCTCCCATTCTGCTGTAAAGATTTGTTGTAACGGTTGAGTATGGTTCGCCATCCATATATGCCTGAATTGCAATCCCGAATACCTTGGATTCTTCCATACTGTCTGGATAAATAGTATTGACCTGGTTATACAATCCGAGACGATACTCCATTTCGGGAGGTGCTGTTTCTAACTGAGCAGCAAGCTCATCGCCTCTTTCGGTAATACAGTCACGGAGTGTCTGCATGTATCCGGTTTCCTGTTTTTCAAAGTGCTTAAACACTTCTTCAAGAGGGTCTTTGGTGTTCAGCAATGCTTTCGCCTGTGCATCGGATAAATTCATTTCTTCAAAAGCCATCAGAATATCCTGCTTAATGGTGTATTCATAAGTGTGATTGAGTATTTCATCTGCGGGCTGATTCTTCAGCCAGTCAGTATATCTGTCCATACTGTCCTTCATCTTGAAATATAACTCTGCGTTATAATCTTCGTTTGCCATAGTTTTTCAACTCCTATTCATAAAATCAGCAGGGACAATTTCTTGCCCCTGCTTTTTCAACTTCCGACCAACTTGGTCGTAAGTTACAATGATTTGTTTTTATCTTTTGGTTTATGTTCCGCTGTCGGCTCCA
>JAZUJJ010000063.1:0-6960 GCA_045642725.1 Acutalibacteraceae bacterium | reverse complement strand
ACTTCACCGTTGCAGATAATCTGCTTAAGGTGTGAATTCCGGTCCTTTATCTCTATTTCGTTCAGATTTCCGTTAATAATTACCGTTTCAATTGCAGTATTTGTTCCTATTCTCAAATATGTATCTTTTGAATTGAATGTTACTGTTTTGACACTTGAGTCCATATAACCCTGCAAAAAGTAATCATATGTATTTTCGCCGAATGTTATTTCTTCAACTCCGGTTCCGTCAAGTGCAGTTAAAAGAAAATATATCAAACTTTCCGGAAGATTGATTTTTTTGAGCTTTTTACAAAATGAAAAAGCATTGTCCTCAATTGTTTCAAGTCCCTCATTAAGGATAATTTCACTGAGATTTTCCATATTGGAGAATGCACCGCAGCGGATAACCTTTACCGTTGCGGGAACTGTGATATTGGTAATTTTGCTGATATTACGCATGTAAATATACTTTTTAAGCTTGCTGTAATCCCCTTTTATGTACTTCCCATCAAAGCAGTTTGACCCGATTTCGGTCACGGGATAACCTTTTATGGAATCCGGTATAACAATCCGGCTGTCATCGCCCCAATATTTTATCAGCGTTATTTTTCCGCCTCTTAATAAGTATTCATAATCACCCGAGAAATCATAAGCTGATACAACCAAAGACCCGGTACATGAAAAAACAGACAGGATCAACACAAAAACCAATATTAATGCCGGTATTTTTCTTTTCATAATCTTCTCCTGTCTAAGCTATATGTACATGAACAGCCCTCATATTCGACCGTTACGGTTATATATTTTTTGAATAACGAGCTGCTCTGCTCACGGGTGACGGTATATTCATCAGCCGAAAGTTCTCTTTCTTCACCGTTGCTGTAAACGGCATAGACCTGCATTTTCATAAGGTCGGTTTCATCGGGGAATACCGCATAAATTGAAGTGAGTTTTTTTGTTTCAACAGTTTCAATAACTCTTACCCTAACTGTTTCGGTAAAGCCGCCTGCGGAAATTTCTATTATTTCATATCCGGGCTTTTTACCGAAATCATCAGGAACCGTTACTGAATAATCACCGATAATCCTTCTTTCACCGTTATCATATTCACCGAATACTTTAATTCCCTCTGCTCTGAATTTTTCGCCGACGTCATATTCCGTTTTGAAATTTTCGTCTGTTTCAACGCTGATGCTTATAAGCTCCGAAGTCTTTTGAGTCGTTGTTATTTCAGGTACAGCGGGCACATCAGCCGGCTTTTCGGAATTAAACAGTTCGGAAACCATACCCGAAAGGACCTGAACAACTGTAACATTTTCTTTAATTTCAAATTGTGAAGCCATGGCTGTTATGACAGCAATTGCGGCACAGGCAGCGACAACCGCCCTGAAACCGTGACCGGATTTTAACCCGACCTTTTTAAGAAACGCTCTGCGTGAAATAAGGGGAAGAATTTGTGCGTTATCACCGGAACGAAGTGCATTTATCGCATCCGCACACTCGTCAATGAAATCAAAATCCGTTTCATCGCCTTTGTCAAATTCGGCATCAATTATATTTTCAAGCATTTCACAAAGCTTATATGAAAACTCTGTAATAAAATCGGGATGCATGAGTATTTCTTTGGTTACTGTCATTGCTTCGTCAGCCTCCTTTCTTCTTTTCAATATCAAAAGAATAAACCATATCCTTGATTTTGTTTCTCAGCCGCATAAGCCGCATTGAGGCGGCAGGCCGTGAAATCCCGAGTTTTTCCGCAATTTCTTCAACACCGGTTTTGCTTATGTAGCGCAGCTCATAAAGCTGCTTTTCTTCATCGGTCAGAAGTGTGATAAGCTTTTTTGCACATTCCTCATAATCGATAAGGTCAAGCCGTGCGGTATATTCTTCATCGGTTATTCCGATGCTTTCGGCTTCCTCAAGCGGTACCGTTCGCCGCTGCTCCGAAGCGGTTTTCTGTTTCTGCCGCTTAACGAAATTATCGGCTGTCCGATAGAGAAACGCTCTCGGATTTTTAAATTTTTCTCCGTCAAGGAGTTTATTATAGAAAACTATAAAAGTCTCCTGAACACAGTCGTCTGCAGCCTCCCGTGCTCCGAGCCGGGCAAGGCAATAATTGAAAAGCTTTATTCTGTATTCGTTGTAGCATTCATTCAGCAGCTTGTCTGCCTGTTTCTTTTCGTTTATTGTCCTCACCCCTTTCATTATGTAGTCAGCAAAAATACAAAATGTAACATAATTTTTTGAAAAATGTTTGATTAATTATAAAAAATTTTTTACATTATTGCAAGCAACAGCCAAATATCACTGTTATCTTTAATACTTTGGATATACGGAACTGTATTTCCGTAAAATTACGAATTTCAACAAGCAAGTGTGAAAACGGACTAAAAGGTTACAAAAAATCAGCAGCCACGGATGCAAAATTTCGCATTTGCGGCTGCTTTACTTTTATTTTATTTCTGTTTCCGCGGCGGCAAAGCCGTAAGGCTCGATTTCGGAAACGGTGAGAATATTTCCCTGCGCTTTTCCCTCGGCACCGAAAACCGAGAAGGATGCGATTTCTCCGGTAAGCTCAACATTTGCGTTGTAAATCCTGTCGGGGAAGAAATTCCAGAGGCCGACGGTGATTACATTGCCTTTTTTCTTTGTGAGTATGTATAAATCCGGGTGCCCTTTACACACGGCGGGCAGCTTTTTGCCGCTCATCCATTCAAGGGCATTGATGACCTGCTTCTGCCTTTCGTAGTTTCTGAAAGCGTATTCCTCGGCTCTGTATCCGTCAAAGGTGAAAACGGCAAAGCGAAGGCCGTCGGCGTTTTCATATCTGTAAAAAACGGGGATTTTTTCTCCGTTTTCTTCAATATAGCTTTCAACAACGGCGTTTGCCGAAAGGGAAACCCTGTGAATTCGGGTTGAAGTGAGAGTGTTTGTTATTTCTCCGCTTGAAAAATATTCCGATGTTGAGAGAGAAGCTGTTCCGTTTTCGGCAATAATTCCGGTATCAATTCCTTTTTCTTTAAGTATGATTGCCGCCTCGTAATCGATTATCGCTCCGTTTGACAGCATTTCTGGGGTCAGTATCCGTGCATCCTCGCCGAAGGCAGCGCCGGAGTATTCGTTTCCGCCGTAAACCGTCGGCAGACTGTTGGCGGTAAGAAATCTTGCGGTGACGCTGAAAGCGAGCTCCTGAACCTTTGAGGGGTTATCCTCATAGTAAGGCATATTGAGATTTCCGAATTTTCTTATGCTGTCAAAAACACGGACTCCCACGGTTTCTCTGCCGGAAAACATACCGTCAATAGCATCATAAACGGGCATATTTCTGATATGCGTTTCGTTGTAGCCTTTTTCAAAATCCCAGTCGGAGGTATAGTCAAAGGTATATTTCAGTATTCCGTCGGTACAGCCGTCTGCTCTGAGCACCGTATCCATACCTTCAAGATAAGCGGCGGGAACACGGTAACGGGGGCGGGGATAGGTGTCGCCCTCGGAAAAAATCTCAATATCGGGGTTTTCTCTTCTTGCTGCCTCAAGCCTTTCCTGCTCAATGACATAAGAAATTCTTGTGTGGCCCCAGGCATTTAACGCCGCCCAGTAGGGTGCACCGATAAGGCGGTAAAACGGTTTGGTTTTACCCGCAAGGATTACGGCAAGCCTGTCGGGGGTTGTGCCGTCAATATCCCAGGAGGTTATGCAGGAGCAGAAGCCCATACGGATTTCGGGATTCACGCTGTCAAGAGCATCACGGCATTTCTTTGCAAATTCCTCAAAAACCGCACCGTTCACGGCAAGAAATGCATCACGGTATTTGTTTTTGCCGCCGTTCATAATTCCGTTGACAATGGCTTCACGCCCGGCATCCTCGCCGAGGTATTCACGGATTTTTTTCAGATGATTGTCACAGACGCAGCCGAAGCCGATATCCTGAAAGCCGTAACGGAAATCATCATCAAACTGAATCATATCCACGCCGATTTCGGCGCAATCCCTGATGAATGCGCACATTTCCGCGCAGTAGGCTTCGTCCGTCGGGCAGATTGTCGATTTGCTTACCTTGCCGTCGGGGGAAACCATGCGGACAAAATCATTTTCGAGAGTGTTGTAAAACGCCCAGAACCAGGCACCGACCTCGAAGCCGCAGGCGTGGAGATAATCGGTGTTTGATTTAAGGTCGGCAAGCACCTTTTCTTTTGCTTTTCCGCTTGTCGCGTTGCTTTCAACGCCTATCATCACACGGCTTACGCCCATTTTTCTCAGCGTTTCAACGGTTTTGCCGCGGTTCATGTGGTGACAGAAATCGTGGTTCATCACGGGAACCGTAACTCTGTATTCATTCATTGTCTTTACCTCAAAAAGTTTTTTATATAAAGCAAGCATATCACGATGAAAAGTTTTTGTCAATTCAATGCAGCATACGTGGCAAAGCTGCGCACCGTGGATTTCTTACGAAAATTTACTGTTGTAAAATTATCAGCGGGAATGTATAATATCCGTATAAAAAACGAAAAGGATGAACAGCCATGAAATTTGCCGTACTTTCCGACACCCATTATATTTCAAGACGAATGATTGCCGACCCCGACAACAAAGAGCTTAATATGCAGCCTGCGGTTACCGAGCAGGCAATTTTACAGGCGGCGAAGGAAGCGGACCTGCTTCTTATTACCGGAGATCTTACCGACCGCGGTGACAGATACAGCCACGAGGATTTTTCTGCTTTTCTTAATGAAGTCAAGGCAAAGGGCACGAAAATCTATGTGCTTTTCGCAACTCACGATTTTAATCATCATAAGACCTATACCCGCAAATTCGGTGAAAAAATCAGATATAAATCCGAGCCCTGGGCAAAGCCCTGGGTGGATATGAAAAACATACGCTGGCACGATTATGTTACAGATGAATTTTCTTCTTTGAGCGAGGAGGAGTGTGCCCCTCAGCTTGTTGAATCTCTTACCCCCGAAGAAATCTGGGAAATATACAGGGATTTCGGCCCGAATCAGGCATATTCCGTTCACGAGTCAGGCTTTTGCTATTGTGTTGACCTTGATGAAAAAACGCGCTGCCTTATGCTCAACGACAGCTTCCGCAACGAGGAATGCCTTGAAGAGAAAAGTGCAACTTACAGCCCATCCTGCTTCAGATGGATAGAAAGAATGTATGAAGAAGCAAAAAGAGACGGCAAATTCATTTTCGCCTGCTCCCATCATCCTTTTGTTCCTCCCGCCCCTGCTTACAGAATAGGTGCCGGCAAAGAAAACCGTGATATGCGTTCACCAGTGCCGGGTCACACCCTTGCGGATATCGGTATCAACCTTGCCTTTACGGGTCACACTCATTTCTGCAATGTCGGGTTTGTGAAGAGCGAAAAGGGGAATACGCTTTGTGATATCACAGTTCCGAGTGTTCGTTTTTATCCCCCTTCATTCAGATTTGTTGACCTTGACGGCAACGCGGGCAAAATCAAATACACCTGTACTTATGTAACCACTCCCGAGGGCTTTGAAATCAAGGAAGACAGCCTTCTTGAGCATTACCACAGAGGAATGTATAATGAGTATTACCGCTCAATAACCGGGTCAAACGCCACCCTCAAAAAGATTCTTGACAAAGCCAGAATTAAAGATGTCGCCTTCCTTGTCAAAGGCAAGGCAAAGCTTTCTCAGGCCGAGTATGACAGTATTAAGGATATTAAAATCTTTGATTTACTTATAGAGATAGCTTTCAATATGCTTATCGGTGACGGAAATCACACCCCCGACACGCCGATTTATAAGTTCATGATGGCTCTTTGCGCAAGGCTTGACAGCATTATTGATTTGCAGCCCTTTACGGATATTAAGAAAAATATGCTCGCCGGATATTCGGTTTCTCAGATTTTCGAGCCCATGCTTTTCAACAATTCCGTTTCCGACAGAGACGCCGAAATCGACTTTACCGTTATTCCCGAAAACAATATGACCGTTCCCGTTTACACCTCCCGTGCGGGTGAAGCGGTCATGGGCGTGATTTACGGAATTTCGCTTCTTCTTTCATTCGTTTACCCTGCCGCTGCGGCTGCGGGAATCCCTCTGCTTGTCGTCAGAAAAAAGCTGAAAGAGAAGAAAAATCCCACGGGACCGATACTGAAATACTGATTTTTCTGCCTTGTCCGGTTTTTGTAAACTGTGACAAAAATAAACCAAAAATAAACCTTTTATAAATCCGATATAAACAATATTGCGAAATCCGCAAAAACGCTCGCAAAAGCTTTTGTTCTATCATACGAAATTTACACTTTGCTTTTGTGAATTATGCAAGAAAATATTCTTGAAAAATCCGTGATGAAATTTGCTTTCATTGCGGATTTTTTTGCTGTTTTCATATTATTTTTTGCAGAAAAATCTTCGGTCAGCGGAAAAATCTGTTGAAATTTTTAGTTGTATTAAGTTTTCCCGAACAAAAGCTTATCTCTGTCTCTGTTTTCCGGGGAAGAAAATAGGAACGGTACAATTTTGCTTTTGTCACTTTTTTGTCACGAATATCTTGACAAACGGCAAATTGCTGTTATAATTAAAAAATCAATAATGGCTAAATATTGTTTTTATACAGGAGAAAAAAGATGAAAAAAGACTATTGCAAACCAAAAGCAGTGATACAGGATATGTCTGTAAACTGCTTTGTTGCCGGTGCATGTGCAGACCCGGAAGGTGTAGCGGTTCTGAATTACGGCGAACATGATTGTGTCTATGTTGATGCTAACTACACCATATATTTTGCGGAGCAGTGCGAAGATGACAGCGGATTCGGTGTTAATATTCTTCTCCCCAACAATCAATCTGAATATGCACAGCTTTGTTATCACAGGCCTCTTGATGTGCTTAACTTTTTCAACTCATAATGGAAAAGATAAACCTCAATCCCGAAGAGCTGTTCGGGGAGCTTAAAGACGGAGGCGAGCTGTATCTGCGGGTGCAGGGCAACAGTATGAGCCCGTTTC
>JAZUJJ010000062.1:0-5840 GCA_045642725.1 Acutalibacteraceae bacterium | reverse complement strand
CTGCATTGCCTGATAAAAAATCGCATTTTCATTCTGATATGTTTCACTTCCGCGCTGTATTACGCTCTCGGTTTCGTTTTTCGTAAGGTTATATGAATACACTTCATCAGACTGTTCCTTTGCATACGCTGTCAGCGCACGAACAGAAAGTATCGGTATTTTGTATCTTATTTCCACCATTGTTTCACTTCCTTACATTATGAAATTAAAAAGAACAAATGTTCGCATAACAAATATATATTAAATACAGCGGTTTGTCAATGGACAAATACTAAAACAAGCGTTTGCTGTCCCTTAAAAGGTACTGTAAACGCATTTTTGCTTCGCACATTCGACTGCCTGCTGGAAATCGGGTAAAATGAAGAAAAAACAAGGAGGCAGAACAAATGGAAAAAGTATTATCAGACTATGAAAAGAACGGCGGCACATATCATTGGGAGGGCGACTATCTTATCCCCGACCTTATTTTACCGCCCGAAACAGACAACCGCTCTATTGGTGTTTGGGGCAGAAGGCACAGAGATTATCTTATTGAAAACAAAAAAGCTGTGTATTCTCTTATGCGGACAAGGAACACGCTTCATTCTTACCTCGCCGATATTAACGAGCAAGCGGAGGATATGTTTCTTCGGCTCGTAAAGGAACTTGCCGAAAAAGAAGGTATCACGGAAACGCTGAAAGCCGAAAGTCAGATGCTTTGGGTGCAAAGAATGAATAACATCCGCAGCCGTGCAACTGAAATTGTGAATAGTGAGCTTATTTATATTTAATCAAAAATAAAGCACGAAAATTGTAGAAATGCTGTATATACAGCAAATGCCCTCCGAGAATTAAATCCCGGAGGGCTGTGTTGCTATTATGCTATTATTTGAAGTATGCTATTGCTGATTTATTACAGTTTTGATTGTTGAACATACCAACACGTATAGTTCTATGTGTCAAAGTTTGAATCGTACCGTCGCTGCACGATTTATGTTAGTTTTTGTTAAGTTGTCCCAGATTTTCTGTTGAAAACAAAGTTACTGATATTCATCTCGGCAAACCGGGATTTGCGGAGTGCCTCCGCTCCCAATCCGGGGTAACTGTTATCTGGTTTTTCACTGCTGTGCCCGAGCAGACAACACAGCGATAAACCGGGATTTGTTATTCAAAAAAAAACAAATTGTCCCGGCTCACATCTTATTTCTTGTTTCGGATGGTACTCTTTACCGTAATCAGCTCAATTACAAACATGGATACTGCGCAGAGCAGATAAGCAACCGCAATAGCAAGGTGATTGCCGCTTCCGTGGAAGATTGCGTTATTGATAACGGTGGTTGCAAGCTCATAAGGAACGATAAAGGATGCAAAGCCGATAAAAGCGGTAAGGGCAAGCTTCTTTCCCTTTTCTTCTTTTGCTTTGGAAAGTACAAAACCGATAAACGCATATACAAGGCAGGCAATCACGAGCGATATCACATACTGATCAATGTCCCTCCATGCGATATACGCTCTTCTGTGCCATAACGCCAGTTCAGCCGAGGCGGCAAGAAGGGGGAAAACAAAACAATATACAGGCTTTCTGAGTTGTATTCCCTTGATAAAAACAATCAGCGAGCAAACGAGTGCAAGGGCGAAGATTATCCATGCGACGAAAAGGAGGATATTGACGGTGGGACCTTGTCTGGCTGCGTTGAACCAGATATCGGCATTGACAAACTGATAAAAAGGTATAACTTTCAATTCACTTTCGCCCTCGGATGCCATTACCGTACCTGCGGCAATAATATCCGCCAAAAGCGTTTTACGCTCATCGGCTCCGCCGAGCAGGCCCTTGAACTCACTTTTACCCACAGTTGCTTTCCAAAAACGCCAGCTCAATTCACTGCGTTTGATATTTGCAAGCTGTGTTTCATCGGAGCATTCGTTTTTCGCATTTTCCCAAAGTTCATCGCACTTTTTTATTTCATCATCGGTAAGGAAAAGAGAATTTTCCATATCGGTACCGATATGCACATGTCCCTTGGCGGCACTTTCGCCGGTAATATCAATAAACTCCTTTATATTTTGCCAGCCTTCGCCGTAATAGCCCTTGAGAAAATCAGACATAACGGCATCATAATCACAATAGGGATTTTGCATACATTTTGAAAGGAGATACGCACGCAGCTCGCCGAACTCGGTATCACAGCCTTCGATATAGTAGTTTCCCTCTTCGTAAACGCCCTTAACACCGTGCTCATAGAATATCTGCACATTCTTCTGAATAACATCGAAGTCGGGGAAAATGCCGAGGGTATTTGAGTAATTCGTGGTATAATCCCACACATAAAGTCTGTTGCAAATTGAATTCCAATTTATTAAATCCTGCATCAGCTCAGCGTTTTCGGGGCAGTTTTTATCGTCAAGTGCGTGCGAGAAGCAGCATTCGATTGTGCAAAGACGCACAATAACATTATCAAGGGGTTTGACATTAGTCGGTGTTTTTCTCGTATACTGATAGGCAAAAGTATCAATGGCTGTGTTTTCATAACCGGCAGCCTTTACCTCTGCCGCTATTCTGTTGACAAATGTTATCATACTGCCTGAATGTGAGCCGTTTGCATCATCAAGTGCCTTGCAGTTTTTACATTCACAGTAATTGCCGTTATCCGCCTGTGTAAGAGAAACAATCTGCACAGCCGCTTCGGGATCATATTTTTCGTCAAGCAGTGCCATAACCTCAGCAAGCACGACATTGAAAGTATCCTCATTTGTGAGACAGAGCTGATCGGGCACTCTCCTGCCGTTGTGGAAAGCAAAATACTCGGGATGATCGGAAAAATATTTTTCCGCTGAACAGAATTCGGCGGTTAATGTATGGCAGAAGCCGCTTATATAGTCAACCGTGCCGCCCTGTTCTTTGGGAATATCTCTGTAATTGCCGGCAGAAAGACCGTTGGCAAGGGAATACTCTATGTCACGCGGACTGCGCCAGTCGGTATCGGTGCATTCAAAATATACATTGTTTTTTTCGTCAATCTTATCGGGAAGCATTATACTGTCCTGCTCCGAGGTCATACCCATGGAGGACGTGAGCCAACGGCAGCCGCCGAATTTTTCGAGAAATGCGTATACACCGTAAATCGTACCACGATTGCCCGCACCTACAATTTCAACACCGTTGTCAACGCTTTTTATTATGTAGCTGCCGTCTGCAAGGTCTTTGACCTCCGCCTTGCATGAAGCGGCATCACCCACATAAAGGACAAAGCTTCCGTCTTTAACATCACTGACAATTTCGTGTTTAACACCTGAAAGCTGTTCAATATAGTTCTGCAAAGCCTTGGCCGCAGACATATCTGTATCGGAGCAGTTTTCTTTAACAAAAATAACCGCGTTTTGCGGCAGTGCATTACCGTTTTCGGCAAAAGTCGTAACGCAGAACGATGAAAGAATAACAAATACCGCAATAATTAAAGCAAAAGTTTTTTTCATAATATTCATTTCAACCTCACAAATTCTGATTTGTTGATATAAATTTACTTCTTAAATGTAATGTAAAGCATTGAGCCACTTTCGATTTTCTCGGGAAGCGGAATTTCGACCCATTTGCAATCTTCGTTTACAGTCCAGCATTCATCAATTGTATATTCGCCAGCGTCAATTTTCAGCTTTCTGTCTTTCTTTTCTGAAACATTGGCAATAAGGAGTGCCTGCCCATCTTCGCCTGTTGCGGCAACGGCATAAAGGTCATCCTTCAGCTTTCTGTTCTTTATTTCAGCCTGACTGCCAAGCTTATAAAGCTGACCGAATGCCCAGAAACCATAATAAGCAGGTGAAGGCGTTCCGCTCTTGTAGAATAACCCCGCCCAGAGATTGCCGTCGCTCAAACCGCTGTAATAATGCGCCATAGCAAGTCCCTCATTCTGGAACATAATCAGCATTGAAGTCTGATTTGCACCGTATCGGCGGTCAATTTTTTCATTTTCCGTGGGGTTGTAGTTCCATTCGTCACAGATAATTTCTGTATCGCCGTAACCGGCGCTGGTAAGCTTTTCTTTGACATAGTCAATATATTGTTCATTCTTATCCGTGACTGTATAGCTGTGCCAGGAGAAGAAATCCATCGGAGAATTATGTTCTGTAATATATTCGAGGAAGCCTTCAAAGAAAGTAATAAAATACTGATTTCTTGGAGTTGAACCGGAGTTAATATTATTGGTTTTAGTCAATGCGTAAAAACCACAGGAACCATAACCGCCGATTTTAAGGTCAGGGAATTTTTCTTTCAGATATGTTGCCGAAACATCATAAAGACGGTAGAATTCTTCGGGAGTGCCCTGCCAGAAAACATTTTTTTCAACAATATCTTCATTGTCAGGTTCATTCCAGATTTCCCAGTATTCTATGCCATATTCAAAGCCGTTTGCCCAGCCCTCGTTATAGTGAAGAATAATATGTTCACAAATCTGTGCCCATTTATTGTAGTCAGCGGGAGGAATAAGATATTCATGGTCTTTTACTGCATCACTCCAGCTTATACCGAGTCGGAAAAGCGGCTCCATACCGGTATCGGCTATTGCAGCAATAACCTTGTCGCATTTCTCAAAGTTATATGAATTTTCATCGTTTACATCGGCAGAGAAATCGGGAAAAATATTGTGAATGTCTGTTTCGACCGTATCGTGGGTTCTGCACGATGTCATATTCGCCTCTGTGAAATAACTGTTGATTTTGCTGTCAAGCTCATATTCGGGCATTCTGCCGACATTGTGAACGGGTCTGATTTCGTCAACAACATTATCAAAATCAATTCTGATAACATTTGGTGTAAAAATCATCTGCCCAAGGGAAATAATAAACGCTAAAAATGTTGAGATTATTCTTTCACACATAAAAATTCCTCCGTAAATTCTGATTTGTCTATCTCGACAAAAAGGGTGCTTTTTTATGTTATCCGCCCGTATCGGATGTACTATATGCTTTCGGCATATAAAAAATGATATATTGCTTTGAACGCTGCAGAGAACTGCCCCCTATTATTGTACCGTTGCGGTAAAGGTCTTGCCGTATGCGTTTTTCGTGTTGACGGTGACCGTGCCGTCTTCCCCCGTGTGTACGGCGGCGTCCGCCGAAGAAACCTTTTCGTTTCCCGACAGACGGAAGCTCACGCTTTCCCGTTTCTGTGTGGGGTCGCATACGGACAGATGCCCGTTTTTGCCGTTCGTCATCAGAATAAGCGGTGTTTCGGCGCGCATGTTCCCGCATTCGCCCGCCTCAAAGAACGCATATCCCGTCAGCCCCGAGGAAAGCTCTTCTGCGGCGAGGCAGCCTTCGGTGACCGACTCTATCCGTATATCGCACGAGCCTGCATAACGCTCCGTTTTTTCGGTATCAGCCATAGGCAAAAGGATATAGGCATAATCTGCGTTCTGCGGGTTGATCCCGTGATTTATACAGCATATAAGGAACACATTCCCGTCTTCGGCTGTTTTGCGCCGCACAACGATATCAGCGGCAGTGGGGAATACATAGCCGCACACACCGTCAATGCAAAGCCAACGAGCTTTTTTAAACTTGCGTTCAAAGTCGGCACTTTCAAGAATGTTGCCGTCTATGTAAATGCTCTCATTTCCGTACAGTAATCTGTTTTCCACGGTGGTATGCACTTCAAATCCGTCATCCGCGCGAATACCGGCACCGAGAGCGGCGACTGCGTTTTCAAAAAAGAACCATGCCTTATGTCCTTCAAGCGAGCAATCGTGGAGCGGCATACCCGCGCCGTAGCCTATATCCTCTTCCGGGAAAAATCGGTCGTTATGGAACGAGCGGAAATCCATTGCCGCGGTAAGATACAGTCCGTCGAGCGCCGTGCCGCC
>JAZUJJ010000061.1:0-33767 GCA_045642725.1 Acutalibacteraceae bacterium | reverse complement strand
TGTTGTTTTTACATGGTGGAGACGAAGAGGATCAAACTCTCGACCTTACGGATGCGAACCGTACTCTCTCCCAGCTGAGCTACGCCCCCATATTCTGTTTTTCTTTTTATTCAGCGGTCATTATTATATAACTTTCGGCTTATTATGTCAACACAAAAATAAAGCATTGTTTTTTGAAAAATGAGGTGGATTTTTTCCTTTACGGATGTTATATTTATTCTGTAATTTACTATCGGAGGTTTCGCAATGCAGTATTACATTCAGAGTGAACTCAAAAAGCAGGCGAACATTGCCTTTCTTTCACCGGAAAGCGTAAAAAAGGTTTCTGATTTTCACAAAAGCTTTCCTCAATATTCCGTAACGCCCCTTGTACGCCTTGACAGTCTTGCAAAGGAGCTCGGCGTAAAAAGCATTGAGGTAAAGGATGAAAGCAAGCGCTTCGGTCTAAATGCCTTTAAGGTTCTCGGCGGCAGCTATGCCATAGGCAGGATTCTTTCCGAAAAGCTGGGCATAAGTGAAACCGAAATGAGCTTTGAAAAGCTTTCCGCTCCCGAAAGCCGTGAAAAGCTCGGTGACCTTACCTTTGTCACAGCTACCGACGGCAATCACGGCAGAGGCGTTGCCTGGACGGCTGAAACACTCGGCTTCAATGCCATTGTTTTCATGCCCAAAGGAACGGCAAAGGAGAGGCTTGACAATATTCTGATTACGGGTGCCGACGCAAGCATAACCGAGCTGATTTATGACGATGCTGTTCGTCTTGCAAAAAAGACGGCTGAAGAAAAAGGCGGAATTCTCGTTCAGGACACAGCCTGGGAGGGCTACACGGACATCCCCGAATACATAATGCAGGGCTACACTACCCTTGCCGCCGAAATCGTTGATTCACCCGATTATCTCAGGCCCACTCACATTTTTGTTCAGGCCGGTGTCGGCAGCATGGCCGCCGCGGTTGTTGGCTTTTTCGCAAACGCTCTCAACGATAATCCTCCCGTTATGATAGTCACCGAGCCCGACAGCGCCGCCTGTATTTACGAAACGGCAAAAGCCGAAGACGGTAAAATGCACTTTATTACCGAAATGAACACCATTCAGGCAGGGCTTGCCTGCGGAGAGCCCTGCACCACAGCAATGGATATACTTAAAAATAACGCAAAGGCATTTGTTACAATTCCCGACTGTGTTGCCGCAGAGGGTATGCGCCGGCTTGCTTCACCCAAGGGGAGCGATAAAGCAATTACCGCAGGCGAAAGCGGAGCGGCAGGCTTCGGAACAGCCCTTGAAATTCTCGTAAATCAGCCTGAGCTGAAAGAAAAGCTCGGCATTGACGAAAACTCCGTTATTCTCTGCGTAAACACCGAGGGAGACACGGACAAAGAAAACTATAAAAAAATTGTTTTTGAAAACGCATATCCGAGATATTAAATCAACGACCCCGGCAGACAATCTGCCGGGGTTGAAATATTTCAATTATATACGGTCTGTTACGGTCTTTATTACATGCTGTCAAGAGCATCGTACATATTCATCATAGGAAGCAGCAGGGAGATAACCATGGTACCGACGATACCTGCCATGGCAACGATAACGATAGGCTCAATGGCGGCGGTAACTGCTTCTGTGGATGCCTTAACTTCTTCGTCATAGTATTCGGCGGAGCGGTCGAACATCTCAACAAGGTTACCTGTTTCCTCGCCGATTTTCGTCATATGGAAAATCATGGGCGGGAACATATTCGTGGCTTCCATTGCTTCTGAAAGAGGAGTACCCTGGGCAACCTCTTTTTTAATGGATTCAATGGCTTCAACATAATAAATGTTTGTCATGGTGTCCCTTGTAATATCAAGAGCATCAAGCATTGAAATACCCGTTGAAAGCAATGTTGCGAGAGTTCTCATAACATTGGCGCAGGCGGTCTTGGTGGTAAGAGTTCCCAGAAGAGGAACCTTCAGCATTATCATATCAATGACATGCCTGCCCTGAGGTGTCTTTTTAACAGCCTTAAAGCCTATCACAAGACCGACAACGATTATGGCAATAAGAGGAAAATTGCTTTTGAAGAAATCGGAAGCATTAACGATAGCCTGTGTCAGTGCGGGAAGCTCACCGCCCAAAGAACCGAGGAAGTCCTGAAACTTGGGAACGATAAAGGTAAGCATTACAACAACAACGCCGATAAGAACCACGCAGAGAACTATGGGGTACATGGTGGATTTCTTAACAAGGGCTTTCAGTGCGGCATCCTTTTCAAATTTTTCGGACATACGGTTAAAGGATATTTCAAGGGAGCCGGATTCTTCACCGGCGGCAACCATGGTAGCGAAAATGCCGGACATACATTTATAATCCTGCATTGCTTCATGCATGGAGGAGCCTGCCTCAATCTTTTTGCGGCAGCCGTTGATTGCCTCGGCAAGAACCTTGTTTTCCGTCTGAGCACCGAGCATTTCAAGGGCGTTGCTCATACCTACACCGGCAGAAAGGATTGAAACCATCTGACGGCAGAAAACGGACATATCACGGGGCTTTGGTGCTTTCTGAAGGAAGCCGAACTGGACCTCTTTATTAAGGCCGGTAGCTTCATCACAGGAAAGCGGTGTAAGCTCTTTGCCTTTGAGCTTGTTGAGTGCATCCTCACGGCTGTCGGCGGCTATGGTACCGCTGACCTCTTTGCCTAAAGAATTAAGGGCTTTGTATGCAAAATCAGCCACAATAACACCTCATTTTTTATATAATATCAGAACATCTTTCTCTCCATTGTTTCTCTGTCAAGAGCATAGGAAAGAGCGTGTTCGGCCGAGATTTTACCGCGAACATAAAGGTCATAAATAGAATCATCCATAAGATGCATACCTATTTTTTTGCTTGTAGCCATGGTGTTGGGTATCTGATAAGTCTTACCCTCACGGATATGGTTTCTTATAGCCGAATTGGCAATGAGAAACTCGGTTGCAACGCAGCGGCCGCCGCCTACCTTCGGAATAAGCTGCTGAGAAACCACACACTCGAGAATATCCGCAAGCTGGGCACGAATCTGTGCCTGCTGATATTCGGGGAAGGAGTCAATAATACGGTCAACCGCACCGGCGGCATTTACCGTATGCAATGTTGAAAGAACAAGGTGGCCTGTTTCAGCCGCGGAAATGGCGGTCTGAATAGTTTCAAGGTCACGCATTTCGCCGACGAGAATAACATCGGGGTCCTGACGCAGAGCAGCACGCAGAGCGTTGCTGAAATTCAGCGAATCCGTTCCGATTTCACGCTGACTGATAACGGACATTCCTTTCGGATAAACATATTCAACAGGTTCTTCGATTGTTATTATATGGTGATTATACTTCTCGTTCATGCTCTGAATAAGAGAAGCAAGGGTCGTTGATTTACCCGAACCGGTAATACCCGTAACAAGAACAAGACCTCTGCGCTTGTCACGCATTGAAAGGAGCTGTTCGGGAAGGCCGAGAGTTTTAATATCGGGAATATGATTATTGAGAATTCTGGCAACGATTGCAACGGATGTTCCCTGATTGTAAACATTCATACGAAGACGGGGAATGCCCGGCCTGTCAAGAGCAAAGTCAACCTCACCCTTTTCCTTGAGAACATTCTGCTGACGGTTTGACATTATTTCGTCGGCAAGTTTTTTTGTATCTTCTCTGCCGAGAACTTCATCATTCATCGGAACGATACTGCCGTCAACACGCATTGATGCGGGATATTTGGCATTGATATGTATATCGGACGCCTTGGAATCCACCGCTATCTGGACATAATCGAAAAAAGAAAGCATAAAATTCACCGTAAGTTATAGTTAAAGGGATTATAATACTGTCAGAGAAATTATAAACCGACAACAGTATAAAATCAATACTTTTTTGGAAAATTCAATCCGTATGCAAAAAAATTTACTTTTTCAGCCTTTCTTTCATTGCTCCGAGACGGCAGGCGCGGATATAGGCTTCCGTGATATAATCCTCATAAGTCATTATTTCGTATTTTCTGTTTTCCGGTCTTCCGCAGCGGTCAACCTTTTTCAGCTCAAATGTAAGAGTTCCGTTGTAGCCGCAGGCATTGAGCCTTTCGGCGGCATTCTTCCAGTCGATTATGCCGTCAAAGGGCAGAAGATGCAGATCGTCGTGAAATGTAATTTTTCCCGAAAAATCCTTTATGCCGAGATTGTCGTTAAGATGGGTGCAGAAAAGTCTGTCACCGTAAAGGGCAAGCAAATCCCTGCTGTAATTATAGCACTGCTCATGACCGCTGTCCCAGCAGAAGCCTGCGGATTTTTCGCTTTTCAGCTCTTTCATAAGCAGGGCAAGGAATTCATCACCCTCGGTGTTTTCAAGAGCGAGCTTTATGCCGAGCTCCCCTGCTCTGCGGGCAACGGCGCCGTAGCGCTCCACACCTGCCTGAGTGGGTACTCTGTCATTATCAAAGCCGATAAAAGCATGAGTGACCATGATCGGTATTTCATTTTCGGCACAGATTTCCGTATAGCGGAGTAATTCTTTTACGGCGATTTCGCCCAGTTCTCCGCTTTCGTCCCACATATCATCGCTTTTATTGTAAGGGGCATGGAGAGACTGAACTCCTACGCCCTCTTCCTTTGCTTTTTTAACAAGGCCGGGAACATCTGCCTTTCGGCTGCTGTCATCAATAAATACCTCTTCAAATCCCGTTTTTGCCATTATGGCTATCTGCTCTTCGGGGGAGCAGGAATAACCGAGGGCAAGCCCCATACAAAGCTTCTGACCGTACATAAAAAGACCTTCTTCGCTGTTTTTTATTATTTTATCATTTTTGCCATTGTTTTGCAACAAAAAGAAAGCGGCGTATTTACCTTTCCGTATGATTCAACACACTTGACCGTCGGGGCTGTTTATGCTATCATTGACACGGCATTAAGTAACTGTCTTAAGAAAAGAGGATTCTCTGTATGGGTAAAATAATCGGCATCGGCGGCGGAAGATACGAAAACGGAGAAATTGAAAATATTGCCGCAAAAATCGTTTCTTTCTGTAAAAAGAACAATCCTGCCGTGGTTTTTCTTCCCACCGCAGGCTTTGACGATATGAACGGTGACGAGCCGATTTTTGATGTATTCCGTAAATACGGCTGTACGGTCACTCCCCTGCTTCTGACCGACAAATCACTGACCTACGAAGAAATTGAAAATAAAATCCTCTCTGCCGATATAATTTACGCCGGAGGCGGAAATCTGAAATTCCTTATGGATACCTGGAAGGAAACGGGAGCAGATAAGGCACTGAAAAAAGCCTTTGAAAAAGGAATAATATGCTCCGGTTACAGCTCGGGTATGATGTGCTGGTTTGCCGAGGGGTACGATGACTGCGGAGAAAACCGTGAATTCATGTTCGTTGACTGTCTCGGTATTCTCCCCTACGGCTCATGCCCCCACTTTGAGGGCGGAAGCTGGCCCACCTTTGAGCAGGCAGTTTCGGGGCGGAAATATTCGGCCTTTGCCATGGAAAACGGAGCTGCACTCATTTACGATGAGGGTAAAAAATCCGTCATCTGCGGCAACGAGGGCGGTATGGTATATTTCTTTGACAAAGAAAAAGGACACAAAAAAGAAATCTTCGGCGGGGAGCCTCAGATATAATGAAATATAATCCCGATATAATAAAAAGTGACAGAAAAACGATTTCACTGGAAATACGCCCCGACGGCAAAATCACCCTTCGTGTTCCTCAGAGAATGACTTACAGAGAAATTGAAAAATTTCTCGAAGAACGAAGCCAGTGGATAGAAAAGTCACTTTCAAAATGCACTGCGGATGAAAATGCACCCGAGCCTTTTACGCAGGAAGAACTGAAAGCCATGGCGGACAAGGCACTTGAAATCATTCCGGCGCGTGTTGCGTTTTATGCCGAAAAGCTCGGTGTCACCTACGGTAAAATAACAATAAGAAATCCGAAAACCAGATGGGGCAGCTGCTCCTCGGCAGGTAATCTGAATTTCAGCTGTCTGCTTGTGCTCATGCCTGACGAGGTACTTGACAGCGTTGTTGTTCACGAGCTTTGCCACCGCAAGGAAATGAACCATTCCAAACGCTTTTACGATGAAATTCTTAAAGTCATGCCGGATTATAAAAAGCACGAAAAATGGCTTAAGGAAAACGGATTTCAATATATGAGAAGATTATGACAAAAACAGAGAGATGATTTTTACGGAGCAATCCGGAAATCATCTCTCTTTATTTCGGTATATATCTGCCTTTTGAATGCGGCGGCCGTCATTTATTATTCAAGAACATAAATTTTAACAGCTCTGTTTCCCCAATCAAGGCACATGGGCTCATTATTCATATAAAGGTCTATATCGGTGTTGCCCATTTCAACAAATCCGCCCGTGTCGGCTGCAACGCTGTAACCGTAAACATAAACGCCGTCGGCAGATGTGATATAAAGCTTTGAGCCGTAAGGAATCTCAGTCGGGTCAACGGCAATATGGCCGGGCATGGGCTTTCTGCCCGTTGAGGTTTCAGGGTCACCGGTATAAGCAGTAGCCTTGCCCTCAATACAGTAGGCATAATTGACGGGAGCTCTGTCATCACCTATTTCAAGGCTTGACGGAACCTCAAGCTCGGAAATCGGAAGCCCGTTGTTTTTGTAATTTTCAAGCTTATCGATTCTCTTTGTACCCACATTCTTGACCTCGGTAACAGGTTTTTTTTCAACCTTTTCCCCGGTCTTCTGTGAGCTTACTTTCTTTCCGTCCTGATATTTGTCGGAATAAGTTACCTTTTTCACACCGTTTTTGCCCGGAGTAACGATTGCTTCTTCACCGAAAATCATATCGTCATCGGGAACGGTTTTCGTATCAAAAGGTATATCTTCTTTTTCGTCTCTTGTCTTATAGGTAATTCTTGTAATTCTTACCTTCATATTTGCATAGACAAAAGCGCTCAGAGGTGTGGAAACAACATCATTTGTGCCGAGCTTTATTCCCGCTCTTTCAATGGCATCTGCCACTGTGCCGGAGGCAATGGGAACACTGTATGAGTTTCCGTCACACTTGATCGTTACGGTAAAGGCTCTTTTTACAAAAAGCTTCATTCCGTCAACTATCTTTGCATCCATTTCGGAGCCGATTTCATCGCCCTCATTAAGCTTTATACCGCTGAGCTCAACAATATCGCCCACGGTTTCATTAAAGCCGATAAGGTATGAAATATTATCGTCATCATCAATTCTGATAAGCTTTGCGCGTTTAATGACGATCTTTCCGCCTGACTGAGCAGAATAGCCGCTGAGGTCAAGCTCATCGACCGGTTCAAGTATGAAACCTGCCTTGTCAACGATTTCATAGGGGTCGGTTGAATCGGTCAGCACAGTAACACTGTTTTTACCGTCAACGATTTCTATTTTGAAACTCGCACCGACGGCAAATGCATAGACCGAAGACGAAAGAGCCAGCGTAACGGCAAGCAGCACAGACAACACCTTAAAGGCTGCTTTACGCGACACGGGTTCACCCGAATTTGTCATTATAGGCATAAAATTCTCCTTCAAAAATTGCATCAGTAAAAGCATTTTTCCTTTTGCACGGCGGTATTATATTGTGAAAAAGCGAATTTGTCAAATTTTTTGAAACGGGTGATTTTGTGCAGTTTGCACAAACGATTTACGCTTTTTTATCTTTTGGAAATTAAACAAAAGGAAAAGAAACGCAACTTTTTGATTTTTTCCGTGTTTTTTTGTTCAAAACCTAAAAAGTTCAAAAACGGCTTTTTGAGGGCTTTTTATGCGATATTAGCAAAATAAGTGCTGAAATAACAAATCCGGCGGTCGGCCCGCCGGATTTGCTTATTTTATAAATATTTATATATAATACCTTAATAAAGGGATTTATTCTGCAAAAATGCCGCATTCACTTTTACTTTTCGGGAACACATTTAAGCATAGAAATTACATTGCCGTAGCCGTCATAGGAGCCTATATTTTCCGTTGCCTGAATATCAATCTTTTGTGCATTATATACAGTGACCGTCTGGAGCTGATAGAGCGGAAGCTCCACTGCCTGCTCCATAATAAGAGTCATCAGCTGCGCCGTCTGACTCTTTTTGTCAAAGAAGCCTATACCGCTTCTTATCTGCTCCGTTGCGGTATCAACAGCCGGATCGGAAATTCCGGTAAAATTCAGTTTTCCTCCGGTATGGTAATAATCATATCTGTCGCATGTCGCACCGTCTTTATTATGAGAGATCCATATATCCGCTTTTCCGGAGGAAACAAGGCTGTCAAATTCATTCTTTGCACAAAGCTTCACCGTCAGCTTTACGCCGTATTTCGCAAGCTGTTCGGAATAAGCATTAAGTATCAGAGCATCAAGGCTGTTTTCGCTTCCGACACACACAGCCGTAAGAGGCGGTATTTCTCCGGAGGTCAGTGAGCTTATCTCCGACTTGGGATAATAAGGCTCGGCATTCTCGGGGTACTCTTCAAACCTGACACTTAACGGGCGGTAAACCTTAGTGTAATATGAGCCCACTGTGCTGTCAATAACGCCGTAAACATCACAGGCTCTTATAAGGGCACGGCGAATAACGGGATTTGTCAGCTTTTTGGTGTTGAAATCAAGGCTCACATATTCATCGCTGTCATTGATAAAATATGAAACATCCTTACCTGCCAGGGAAGAAATATTGGATGAATCGGCAAAGGTTGAGATAATATCCACATATCCGTCGGAAATGCTTTCATAAAAGCCTTTTCCCAAAGCGGGAAGGTCAAGGAATTTAAGCTGACGGAAATCGGGCTGAGGCTCTCTTGAATATTTATTGTCATCAAGCACGGCCGTGGCTTCCTCGTAGCCCGAAAGATAGTAGGGACCGCAGCCCATGGCTGTTGAGCAGATAGCCTTGACCGACTCCACATTGCCTTTTACATAACCGGCAGCATAAAACGCCTTTGAAACTATAACGGCATTTATCTGAGAAACCGCATTTATGTTTCCCGAATTGTAAAGAAGGGTGCAGGTGTAATCATCAACACGCTTAATGCCCGTAATTTCGTTTACATCAATTCCGTCGCTGTAATTCTTTTCTATATATTTTTTTACATAGGCTTCCAGTCCTTCAGGCTTGCCCTTATAGGATGAAAGCTTCTTTTCGTAATTGACATCATCGTAGTAATATTCCTTAAGCCCCTCAATATCATTAAGGTAGAAATCGGAATATACACCGTCATATTTTGCATCGGCAATAAAATAATAGAAAAAGATTACATCATCAATGGTCACATTCGTTCCGTCGGAAAAGAAAAGATTGTCTTTAATGGTAACCGTATATTTGATTTTTTCATTATCCTCATAACTGTATGTGATACTGCCCACGGAATTGACAAGCTTATTATCGGTTCCTCTGTACTGAATTGTACGGAATATCTGCTCCATTACTTTTTTGTCGCCCTCGGAATCGGCATAAAAAGGATTAAAATTGCCCGTAATGCCCTCTGTACCGATAGTAAGAGCTTTTATTGAGCTGCGTTTACCGCAGGAGCAGGAAAGCAGCATTATCGCAATAATAAGCAGGCAGGCAAAAAATCTTATTGAGTTTGCAGCAGATAAAGTTTTTTTCATGATTTTCCTTCCGTATATAACAGAGTCATAATTATAAATAAGCAATTCCGAGATTTCAGATTTTTCCGCTATCCCGGAATTGCCATTTTTTATTTAATTATACTTTCCGGTCTGCGCCAAATGCGTCAGGCCCTCAAATAATCAGTCTTTGAAGCCCTCAAAGCCCTTGAATATAGCTTCGGTGTAAACATTGTCTTCATTCTTGTCGTGCATGGGATACCAAACCTGAGCGAAGAAGGGATTGATCTTTGCTTCCTTATCATAATCCCAAAGGAACTTCTTGCCTTCGCAATCGGTGGGAACCTCTTCGGGGCACCAGTGGCCGCCCTTGAGAACAAGGTTTGCACTCATCATGAATTCGTGGCCTCTTGCGCACTTCCACTTAATGGGAGTATAGAAGTCAACATATTCTTCTTCGGTAGCAAGGCACTCGCCGCCTCTGAAAGCAGCAGCCTTCTTAAGCTCATCAAGAGTGATTTCGCTTACGGGCTTGCTCTCGTCATAACCGTGGTCAAGAACGATTACATCGCTGGCAGTAGTCTTCTTTGAAGGAATAACGATTTTGAAATCTTCCCACTTTTCGGGGAGCTTCTTATATTCGTCAATGGTGCCGTAATAAGCGGAAATTCTTTCGGGCTTATTGTTCTTGATCCACCACTGTGTACCGTAGATTTCCATGTTGCAGAGCTTCTTCATAAGAGTGTTCTTAAGAACGCCTGCGATGGGCTTTGCCATGAAGGCAAGTTTATAGTAAGGAGCAACCTGGTTAAGCATGCCCTTGAAGTAATCCTCAACGGGAACATTTGCTCTGAAGTGGCAGTACTTCTCAAGCTCGTCACCGTCATAGTACCACTGACCGTGGAAGTTCTTAAGGGTGAACCAGTTGGGCTGGAACAGCTTCTTTACTGAACCGAGACGAAGGGTCTTCTGAAGAAGAAGCTCTTCAAACTCATAGTTGGTAAGTCTGTACTGTTCGCCGGAACCGATGTTGTAGAATCTTCTCCAGAATTCTTCGGGGATGTCGTCGCCGCAGACATTGACCATAAGTCTTGCGGAATCGTCAACGGTTGCCCACTCGAGAACACCGTTAATGGGAACATGGAACATAATGGGGTCTATATTCTTGAGAATGTCTGCATAGAGAATGCCGGACTGACGAAGGGAAACCCAATATTTAAGTCCGCTGTCGGCAAAAATCTCTTCGGCAAGAACCTTGGAGCAGGCATAGTGGTCATAAACGGAAATTTTAATGGGGTCGCCGGTACGTGCCCAGTGAATGGGAGCGTTTCTGTCACCTGTCTCGGCAACAGTACCGATGTAAACAACCTTGATTGCATCGGGGTTGGGCTGAGCCTTGATGGCGTTGACAATATTTCTGGCAGCTGTGGTGTTGGTCTGAACAGTCTTTGTGGGATAATAGTCGGCTGAGGGAGAAACCATGCCGCCTACATGAAGAACATAATCTGAACCTGCAACACACTTTTCAACATCCTCATACTTTTTGAGGTCGCCCCAAACGATCTTGACTGAAGGATCGTTCATGTAATCTGCAAACATTTTTTCGTTCTTTTCACTCTTACGGAGAAGAACAGTTACATTGTACTTGTCCTTGTGTTTCATAAACTCAAGGAAGCTGTGGTTACCCATGTTGCCGGAAGCGCCGGTCAGAAATACTGTTTTTTTCTGTGCCATTAAAAATTCCTCCAAAAAAATTTTCTTGAATTTGCTTTTATTATATTATCATACAATATGCAGTAAATCAACAGTTAATTGCCGTAAAAAGTTGTTTATTTTGAAAGTAAAAGCTCTCTGAAAAGATTTTCGGTTTCTATCATTGCCTGAATTTCTTTTCTGTTTGACTCGGTAAAGGTGGAGTTATCTCTTGTTCTGCAGACTGTTGTAATATCAACACCTGTCTGAGAAAGGTGATATTTGGCATTTACGGGGTACTGCTGAAGCTCAATTGTGGAAACCATTGCAAGGAAGTTTGCGACCTTCTTTGCCTTTTCGGGTTCTGTTCTGAAGTTCTTGCAGAGCCATACGAAAAGGTCGGGGTGGAAGTTTGCCATAACGCCCGAATAGCCTGCGCAGCCCGCTTCAAGAGATTCAAGAAGAGTTGCACCGTTGGCATTATAGATTTTAAGACCCGTTCCCTGAGTGGCGGCAAGTTTTGCTCTGATTTCATCAATGTGACAGCAGGTGTCCTTGATGAAGCTGAGGTTGCTCATTTCACAGCACTTTTTGAGCGTTTCGGGCTGCATTACCCTCTTGTAAGGATAGGGACATTCATAAATACCGAGACCGATTTCGGGAATACCCTTGACCATTGTTTCATAGTTCTTAAGGAAAACGCTGTCATCTTCATCCTGCTTTGCAAAACGGTTTGCGATGAAAACATAAGCATCAATGCCGGTTTCAATAAAAGCATTTGCTTCGTAAATCTGTCTGTCAAGCTCGTCGGCAGTGTGACCGGAGGCAACGATATTCATACCCTTCGGCAGATTTTTCATTATGAATTTAAGAATTTCAAGGCGTTCCTCAAAGGAAAGGAAAAATATCTCGCTGGACTGGCAAATGGCAAAAATGCCTTCAACTCCCATTTCGGAATACCAGTTAAGGAGCTTGAGTATGCCGTCATAATCTACCTTTTTATCCTCTGTAAAAGGGGTAAGCATGGTGGGGTAAACACCGTTTGCAATGGTTTTAACCATTCTGATTTCCTCCGTTTAACAATTCATTTCTTATTTCACCCGCAAGGTAAAACGACCCGCAGATAAGTATTATATCGTTATCGCAAGCAAGCTCTTTTGCTTTTTTTACCGCTTCATGTGAATCGGGTACCGCAATACAGTTTTTACAGTATTTTCTTCCGAGTGCACAAAGCTCATCCGCCTGCATAGCTCTCGGTACTTCGGCTTTTGCGGCAATAAACACATCCGCATAAGGTGCAACAAGCGAAAGATAAGTGTCACAATCCTTATCGGCCATCATTGACGAAACCATGACTATCCGTCTGTCTTTAATAAACCTGTCAATGTATTTTTTCAAGGCTCTGCCGCAATCCTCATTGTGTCCGCCGTCAAGAATAATAAAAGGATTCTCACCCGTAATTTCGATTCTTGCCGGCATACGGGAGGCGGAAATGCCCTTTGAAAAAGCTCCGGAATCAACCGGTATTCCCGATGCCCTGACTGTTTCAATCGCAGTAATGCAGTTGAAGATCATGTGCTCTCCGGCAAGCGGAAGCAAGAAATCAATGCCGTCATAGCTTGCCGAGGTTCCGTTTATATCTTCGTTCTTTATTTCAAGCTTTGAAATATCCGGCAGAATCAGAGGTACATCTTTTTCACGGCAGGTTTTTTCAATAACCGCAAGGGCATCCTTATTCTGCAAGGGATAAGAAACTGCCTTTGTGCCTTCTTTTATGATACCGCATTTTTCCGCCGCTATTTTGGCAACGGTATTGCCGAGAATCGCAACATGGTCAAGTGAAACCGAAACAAGGGCGCAGGCAAGAGGGGCATCAATGACATTGGTGGCATCAAATCTGCCGCCGAGGCCCACTTCAAGCACGACATAATCGCATTTACTGCGTTTGAAATACAGGAAAGCCGCTGCTGTGATAACCTCAAACTCCGTTGTTCTGATATTATCCGCTTCGACGATTTCTTTGACCCTTTCGACGCAGTATGCAAGCTCGCCGGGCTCAATCATCTGACCGTTGCGCTGTATTCTTTCTCTGAATTCAATAACATAAGGCGAGGTGTAAAGGCCCACATTATATCCCGCCGCCGAAAGAATGTTTGCCGCGAGGGTGGAGGTGGAGCCTTTACCGTTGGTACCCGCAACGTGGATGAATTTCATACTCTTCTGCGGATTTCCGAGCCTTTCGCACATGTATCGGATTCTTTCAAGACCCGGCATTATACCGAATTTTTCAAGAGAATGGATATATTCTATGGCTTCTTTGCAATCCATTTTATATCCTCAGCCGAGCTTTGCAATGCTGTCCTTGAGCATGGCAATCTTTTCGGCATACTTTGCGGCAGCTTCACGCTGAGCCGCAACAACATTGGCGGGAGCCTTGGCAACGAAGTTTTCGTTTGAAAGCTTGTTGTTTACGAAATCAAGGTCCTTCTGAACAGCGGCAAGCTCCTTATTGAGTCTTGCTTTTTCCGCTTCAAAGTCCACAAGGTCGCCCATGGGAATGTAAATCTTTGCATCGGCGGTAACTATTGAAACCGAACCCTCGGTGTCAAATCCGCTGCCTATTTCAACCTCGGAGGCACTTGCGAGTCTTTCCATGAAGATGCCTGCCTTTGCAAAGGTATCGGCATAAGCTGTGTCAATATAAACCTTGGCTTTCTTTGAGGGAGCGACATTCATTTCGGCTCTTCTGTTACGGATGGCTCTGATGGCGGTCATGATTCTGGTCATTTCCGTTTCTTCCTCGGTGAAGGAAAGAGCGTCGTTGTAAACGGGCCACTGAGAAATCATGATACTCTCGCCGTCATGAGGCAGAGTCTGCCAGATTTCTTCTGTGATGAATGGCATAAAGGGATGAAGAAGCTTGAGCGTATTGCTCATGACCCAGACAAGAACTCTCTTTGCGTTGTCGGCATCCTTGCCGCCCTTCTGAAGTCTTATCTTTGCAAGCTCAATATACCAGTCGCAGAAAATATCCCAGATAAAGTCATAAAGCTTTGCAACGGCAATGCCAAGCTCGAATTTTTCGAGATTTTCCGTAACCTCTTTAACAAGAGTGTTGTAAAGGCTGATAACCCATTTGTCCTCCAGTGTAAACTCATCGGGAAGAGCGCAGGGAACATCCTCATCACCGATATTCATGAGAATGAAACGGGATGCATTCCAGAGCTTATTGGCAAAGTTACGGCTTGCGCCTACCTTGTCATCGGAGAATCTCATATCGTTTCCGGGGCTGTTGCCCGTTGCGAGAGTAAGACGAAGGGCATCTGCACCGTATTCATCAATGATTTTAAGCGGGTCAATACCGTTGTTGAGGGACTTGGACATCTTTCTGCCCAGAGCATCTCTTACAAGACCGTGAATGAGAACGGTATCAAAGGGGGCCTTTCCGGTATATTCAAGAGCTGAGAATATCATTCGGCTTACCCAGAAGCCTATGATGTCATAGCCCGTAACAAGTGTGTTCGTGGGGTAATAATGCTTAAGCTCGGGTGTCTCATCGGGCCAGCCCAGAGTCGAGAAGGGCCAGAGTGCCGAGGAGAACCAGGTATCGAGAGTATCGGGGTCCTGCTCAACCTTGCCGCCGCACTTGGGACAGCAATCAATATCCGTCTTGGAAACGGTTGTTTCACCGCAATCCTCACAGTACCACGCGGGTATTCTGTGACCCCACCAGAGCTGACGGGAAATACACCAGTCTCTTGTGGCTCTCATCCAGTTCATATAGTTCTTTGTAAATCTTTCGGGAACGAAAACGGTTTCGCCCTTTTCAACAGCCTCGATGGCAGGGCCTGCAAGAGGCTCCATACGAACGAACCACTGTTTTGAAACCATGGGCTCTATATCGTGATGGCAGCGGTAGCAGGTGCCGACCTCGTGCTTGAGGGGCTCGATATTTTTGATATATCCGCCTGCTTCAAGATCTGCAACAATGGCTTTGCGGGCTTCCATGGTGGTCATGCCCGCATATTTACCGCAATCAAGAACCTCGGGCTCGTCATCTGCGGCTCTGCCGCTTGCGATGAAAGCATCTGCCTCGGCCTTTTCCTTGGCTCCGGTAAGATGTCCGTCGTATGTAAAGGTACGGACAACGGGCAGGTTGTGACGCTTGCCGACCTCAAAGTCGTTGGGGTCATGAGCGGGAGTGATTTTAACAACTCCGGTTCCCTTTGTCATATCGGCGTGCTCGTCGCAGACAATGGGAATTTCCTTGTCAAGAAGAGGAAGAATTACATGGCAGCCGTGAAGGTGAGCATAACGGGGGTCCTCGGCGTTGATTGCAACAGCGGTATCGCCCAGCATGGTCTCGGGTCTTGTTGTGGCAAGCTCAAGCTTTTCTCCGGTTTCCTTGACCGTATAAAGAAGATGCCAGAAATTACTGTCCTTCTCTTCATATTCAACCTCGGCATCGGAAATAGAGGTGTCACAGTAAGGGCACCAGTTTACCATACGGTTGCCGCGGTAAATGAGATTCTTTTCGTAAAGGCGTACAAAAACCTCTCTGACGGCTCTGCTGCAGCCCTCGTCAAGAGTAAATCTTTCTCTGTCCCAGTCACAGGAGGAGCCCATCTTTTTGAGCTGTTTGATTATTGTTCCGCCGTATTCTCTTTTCCAGTCCCAGGCTCTTTCAAGGAATTTTTCTCTGCCGAGGTCTTCCTTTGTAAGTCCTTCCTCTTTCATTGTCGCAACTATCTTTGCTTCGGTTGCAATGGAAGCATGGTCGGTGCCGGGAAGCCAGAGGGTATCATAGCCCTGCATTCTTCTCCAGCGGATAAGGATATCCTGAAGAGTGTTGTCAAGGGCGTGACCCATGTGAAGCTGACCGGTAATATTCGGCGGCGGAATAACGATAGTGTAAGGCTTTTTGTCGTTTTCGACTTTTGCGTGGAAATACTTTCCCTTAAGCCAGAAATCATAGATTCTGTCTTCCACATTTTTGGGGTCGTAAGTTTTGGCAAGCTCTTTTGCCATAAAATCAATCCTTTCTCAGGCAAGATTTTCATGAGACATAAAAAAACGCCTCATGAACAAAATGATCATGAGACGAGTATTTAACCCGCGGTACCACTCAATTTGCCCCTTTCGGGACCGCTCAAAGGCTTTAACGCAGCCGTACGGGAAAGCTCTACTTGCCCTATGGCGTTCTTCTTTCCGACTCAGGGGCTACAATCACGGCTTTTCCCTGCCTGCTCACACCGGCCGCAGGCTCTCTGAAAGGTATTTTCCGCAACACTCCCCGTCAGGGTCTTTACCATAAATCAGCCGTGTGCCGGAAGCCAGGACACGGACCATAAGAATATTATCACAAGGAGCGGTGATTGTCAATAAATAATATTTATTTAATTATATATCTTCCGTAAGTCCGTCATAAGCCGCTTTTATGCCGAAGGATGACAGAGCTTTTTCAAGCTCCTTGCGGTCTTTATGGAGAGTTTTTGCAAAATGAGATGCCATGAATTTCTTTACATAGGGCTTCATGGTTTCCTTCATTTCATTTACCATACGGATATTGTTATGCTCAAAAATGCGGTAATCCCCTTTTTGCTCACCGACCGTACAGTCGAGAACAATGGCATCGGTGCCTTTTTTCAGAGCTTCAATTTCGTCGTACATAAGCCAGGCACCGTCGAGAGCATAATAAAGGCTCTTTTTACCGTCGCAAATGAGGAAATGAACCGCATCGGTGCAGGTTCCGTGGTTTGCCCTGAACGAGCTCACGCGGTACCCACCGAATTCCCGTGTTTCATTTTCAAGAAAAGGTATGAATTCGGCACCGCTTTTTTCAAGCTTTCTCAGACTTTCAATGCAGAAATGGTCTGAATGAGAATGTGTATTTATCACATATTTCACATTTGATAAATCAATTCCGTGTATTTCGGAGGAAATGAAGATATGCGGGCCGGGGTCAATGAGCAAAACACCGTCTATCAGCGCGGAGGAATAAAAACGGTTTTCGCTTTTCTCCGAATATTTTCCGTTCCAATCGGCAGCCCCGGTACCGAGAAATGTTATTTTCATAGGCAATCAGCAGATTTTCAGCTTCTTGTCGGCTGCAATTCCGAAAGCGGAAATTACCGTTGCGGCAGTGCAGGCGGCAAGCATGATTATAAATACCTTGTTCCAGCCGCCGCTCTGGGAAACAGCGCCGAGGGAATAGGATGTAATGGTGCTTCCCACATAACAGAAGGTATTGAGCAGGCCGGCAAGGAAGCCGGAGCCGAGAAGCCTTCTGCTGTCAAGCGGGAACACGCTTGTGATAACATTGTTGACCATGGCCATAAGGCAGGCAACACATATAAACAAAGCCATCATCAGCACTATACTGTGTATTTTCAGTGCAAACATGATTCCGCCGAATATAACTGCAGTAAGGCCGAAGAAAAGAGTATCCATGGCGGAATGGTGAGGCATCTTTGTGTGTATCTTTGCAACAAAGGTCGCACCTATCATCGAAACAAGGGGAAGAAGAAGGGTCAGAAGAATCGAGAAGGACTGAGAAACATGGAATTCCTCATAAAGCACACTTGAAAGCCAGGTGTTGATACCGTCCTTTATGAAGCCGTTGGCAATACCCGCAAGTGCAATGACGGCAAGGCAGAAAACAAGAGTTTTTGAAATACTCTTTTTCTCTTCCTTAACCTCTGCTTCAAGCTTTTTGACAGGTTTCTCGTTGCCGTAAAGGATGAACCAGGCAAAGGAAGCAACAAGAAGAACCGCCGCCGCAACATAAAAAGTGGTACGCCAGTTTGATATTTTTACAAACAGTGCCGAAAGCCCGTAGGCTCCGAGAGTACCCGCAGCTGTGGGCGTGCTCATGACCACAATGGCTTTTGACATTTTCTTATCGGAAACATGAACGGAAATGGTTTTGATAAGAGTGCTCCAGAGTACCGACTGAACCGCACCGTTTACAAGCCATATATATTTCATGGCGGAGATACTGCCGCACAAGGGCATGGCAAGATTGAGCCCGGAGGAAATAAACAGGGAAAGGAACACCATTACCCTGCTGTTATATTTACCGGAAAGTATGCCGTTGACAAGCTGACCGATACCGTATGCGAAGAAAAAGAACGAGCTTACAAGACCAGCCTCGGCCTTGGTTATGCCCATTTCGGCAACAACGGCAACTATGGATGCGGCGTAATTAAGACGGCCTATATATGCCGCGGCATAAGCCATCCAGCAAATGAAGATTATTTTATTCTCATGTTTTTCAGTTGACATTTTTATCAGAACCTTTGTTAAAGAAGATGTACCCTCAGCTCTGCCGGGTCAAGTGCGGAAAGATCAACGGGAGCAATATCAAAAACGGTCTTGCAGCCGAAATCATTTCTCTTATTCATACGGTAAATCGCCCTTGCAAAAGCAACAAGCGCACCTGCGGTAAACTCGGGATTGGAGTCAAGCTTAAGACTGTATTCAATGGTATTTGTGTGCTGACGGTCAATTCCGCTTTTACCCGAGCGGATAACACTGCCGCCGTGAGGAAGAGCGGAATGCTTTTCTTTCATTTCTTCGGCAGTGATGAATTCAACGGTGGTGGTATAATCCGCAAAATAATTCGGCATGGTTTTTATTGCATTTTCAATGGCAGCCTTGTCTGCGCCTTCTTCGGCAACAACATAGCATTCGCGTATATGCTTGTCTCCGGTCGAAAGCTCGGGCATAAGTCCGTTTCTGACCTTTTCAACAGCTTCCTCAACGGGAACGGTATATTGCCTTGCATCGGCAACACCGGGTATGCGGCGTATGGCATCGGAATGACCCTGGCTTACGCCTCTGCCCCAGAAGGTGTAATCCTTGCCCTCGGGCAGTACGGCACTTGCATAAAGTCTGTTGAGTGAGAAAAGGCCGGGGTCCCAGCCTGCGGAAATAAGAGCGGTGTGGCCGTTCGCCTTCGCCGCCTTATCAACATTTTCAAAATGCTCGGGTATTCTTGCGTGTGTATCAAAGCTGTCAACCACATTGAAGCTCTTTGCAAGCTCCGGGGTCATGGCAGGCAGATCGGTGGCACTGCCGCCGCAGATGATAAGAACATCTATTTTATCGCTGAATTTAAGGATATCGGCCGAGGAATAAACAGGAACACCCGTAAGGGTTTTTACCGACCCGGGGTCTCTTCTTGTAAATACTCCGATAAGCTCGGTGTCGGGATTCTGACAAACAGAGCATTCAACGCCCTTTCCCAGATTACCGTAACCGTATATGGCAAGTTTCATTTTTGTCATCTCCTTTTTTACTGTTTCTGCTGAGTTGGGCCGTAATTTGCGGCTCCCGTGTATTCAACATCATCAGGTGTGGGATAATATTTCGGAGCATCAAGGTCTCTCTGATAAAGTCTTACATGGTCCCCTCTCGGTGTCATATCAACAACATCGCAGGCTCTCCAGTAAACGGTGAATTCCTTGCCGCGGGCGATTTCCTTTTTCTCAACGGTAGTTATTTCAAAGGTAATAGTCAGCACATCACCCTTTGCCATACCCGAGTAAACACAGCCATTCTGATAAACGCCGTCAATCTTTTTGCCGTTAAGTGTAAGAGTATGGTCTTTATTCCAGTCGTAAATTCTGAAGCCTGCGGTCATATCCGCTTTTGCCTCAACGGAAACAACACCCTCATTGGGAATTTCACTTCTGAGTATGTATTCATCCGTTTCCTTGTCGCAGGGAATATTGACGGAAAAAGCACCGTTATCCTTTGTAACAACACAGTCCCAAACGGTTTTAAGTGCCACGGGAGCAGTGCCTACACAGCAGCCTGCAATGGAGCGGAAACGGGTGAGAGAAATTGAATTCGGCTCACTGCCGCCGGTAAATCCGCCTATCATACGCTTGTCAATATCGTGATAGGTTATACCGTCTTCGTCGGGCTTTGAATTATCACAAACCACATAGCCCGTATATGTAACCTGATTTTCAACAAGCTGATTGCGGGCGAAAAGATTTATGTCATTCCAGTATTCGGAATAACCGCAGAGAATAAGCTCATGAGCACACTCTATCATATCTCTGATACAACAGGTTTCGCAGTGCTCCTCCTCCATGGGATGCCACTGAGCATATTCGGGGACCCAGCCGAAGCTTGATGAAATCGAACGGACATAATCATAAATGGCTTTTCCCTTTTTGATGTACTCCTTCGTATCGGTTATTTTACCGAGCCTTACAAGGCCGCAGGCAAACCATACGGAGGAATGAACATGGCCGAAAAATTCCATTCTGTAATTGAAATATCTTGATGTGCCGAGAACATAATTTGCCATACCTTTTGCAAGGTCAAGAGCAACTTCATCACCGGTAAGCTCATATCTTCTCACAAGAGCGGAAAGAGAAACCGCATTTCTTATGGCCTGCTCTCCTCTGCCCGTATGACGGGTAAGGTCAAAGCCGCCTTCCTTAAGATAAACATCGTTGGGAAATTCGTAAATAGGCTCCGTTTCCTCGGAATCCCCCGACCAGAAGGTTCTGACCTTTCTTTCTATGACAAGGGAACGCATACCTCTTACAAGCTCACTTGCTCTCTTTTCGTTTTCTTCATCCTCGGGGTATTCCTCGGTGATTTTATTAAGGCCGGGCAGAATATATCCCATTTCATGAAAAGAGGCGTGAACGGTATGGGTCCAGGGATATTTTTCGCAAAAGCGCAGACCGTGCTCACCCCAGGATTTCATAAGGTGGCGGCGCAGAGACTGCTTTACATCATCGCCGTCATCGGTCTGAAGCATCTGCATGGAGCTGGCAAGGCCTTCATACCACGAACCGACAAGCTCTGCATCGTCAACCCTGCAATGAGCTGCCTCGGCAGGCTTTTTATTGGGAAGCAGAAGCCAGTACGGCAGGTTATCATAGGATTTGTCAACCATATTTGTTATATAGTGGTGCACAAGCTTTGCGCTTTCAAGCGGATCATATTTTTTATACATCGTTTATTCCTCCGATGATATTATTTTCTCAATAAAACGAACCGGAGCATCCCGCCCTGGGCAAAGGCAGAATGCTCCTTAGTAGGTTCGTTGGCGAAAGTGAGTGATCACCCGGGAGGCCTGACGCGCCTACTGCATAACATTCTACCACTGTTTTCCGGTTTTGTCAAATCAAATCCAAAAGTGCCGAAACTGCCTTTTTGCCCTCATCCTTTATCGGCAGGAAGGGTCTGCGGCAGGGACCCATATCAATACCCATCTGAGTGAGTATTTCTTTTTCGCACTGGAACACACCGTATCTGCACATTTCGGTAATTATGACACAGGCTTCGTCCTGAAGCTTACGGGCTTTTTCAAGCTCACCGTTATTGAAGGCATCATAAAGCTTTACGAACTTTTTACCCATGAAATTATAGGTGCTTCCTATGGCACCGTCGGCACCCATGGAAAGGCCGGCAAGGCAAACCTCGTCATAGCCGTTGAAAACGGTTACACGGTCAATGGACTGCTTGAACTGTTTAAGAGCAAAAAGGTCATTGGAGGTATGCTTTATACCCGTAAATCTTTCATTATGCTCAAACATTTCCGAAGCCACGGCAGGGGTGAGGCCGAAGCCGTTCCCGGCGGGGAAATTATAAATGAACATAGGCATATCCGCAGCGGAAACTATATCGTAATAATACTTTTTTATCGCTTCAAGAGGGAAACCGTAATAAAAAGGTGCAACGGCAGAAATGGCATCATAACCGAGCTTCTTTGCTTCAAGAGCCATATCGATTGCGGCGTCGGTGGATATTGTGCCCACATGAGCAATCATGGGAACGGCATTGCCGCAGGCGGCCTTGACGGCACGGAAGACCTGCTTCCTCTCCTCGGTGCTCATTATCATTCCTTCGCCGGTGCTTCCGCCTACATAAAAGCCGTGAACACCGCTGTCAAGATTGAATCTGACCAGCTTTTCTATGTTTTTTTCGTTAATTGTGTAATCGCTGTTGAAGGGTGTCAGGAGTGCGGTAAAAATTCCTTTCATTTTGTAGCCTCCGTATTTCTGATTCTTTTATTGTGTATAAAGATTACAAGAGCGGCAACGCCGATAAAAAGTCCTATGCCGACTATAAGCAGAGGTATCATAAGCAGATAACCTGCAATAACACTGCCCTCTTTGCCGGGTCTGAAAAGTCCGTAAACGAACTCGGGGTTGTAAAACGGATAAGCATAAAATGCCGGGTCGGAAAGTGCGCCTCTGACAATGGAGAAAACCGAATAAACAAAAGGATAAATTCCGAAATACGGCAATGTGCGAAAGCTTATCTTCTTTCCGTCAGACGGGAAGAACCAGAGTATCACCATAAGCGGCGGAATAATCATGTGATGAAAGACCTGAATGAATGAAGACATGGCGTGAACCGGATTATCCCATACAAAAGGCGGAGTAAAGCCGAGAGGGATTCCGCAGCAGTAAACCAGCCCGGTCACGATAATATAAACCGTCACGAGAGCGCCGATAACGGGCTTGTCAATAATCCGCCGTGCTTTTTCACAGCCGAAAAGCGAAAACGACTTTATGAAAAGGTAGATAAATACAAAGATATTTGACTGTACCGTAAAGAAAGAGAAGAAATTGTATTTACCGTAATCGTAAGGTGCAAACTGAGGGTCATATTCATAGACATAACAGCCTATGCGGTGAAGAATCACAAGAAACGCAAAAAATGCAACAACAAAAAGAAAGCCGCCGAGAACTTTGTTTTCTGATTTTCTCATTTTCCGAACACCTTCTTTACCGCTCTTTTCGGGAATTCATAAGCAACAAAATATTCTCTCACATATCTCTGAAAAGCACTGCCCGGTGTGGGTGCGGAAACTCTGCGCACATCTTTGATGCCGCATCTTTCGGCAATAAGGGCGGCACGGTGCATATGGTAGGAGCTTGAAAGAAAAGCGATTTTTGTATCGGCTGTTTCTTTTCCGCTGTGCTTTCTGATTATTTCAAGAGCAAAAATGAAATTTTCAAATGTTGTTGTGGATTTATCCTCAAGAATGATTCTGCTTTCGTCAATGCCGTTTGCAACAAGATAATCGGCAATTATTTTTGCCTCGCTCTTTTTCTGACCGTTTCTGAAGCAGCCGCCGCAGGGAACGGCAATAACACCGGGATGAGCCGCAAGCCACGGCGCAGCCTTTTCCATTCTTTTAAGAAGCTGGGGAGAAGGAGTGTCGGCCCCGATTATATCTCCGCCGAGTATCATAAGATAGTCGCATTCATCATCAAAATCCCTGTTGGCATCCGCTATGACAAAAGGCATATACGCCGCGGCGGAAAGTAAAAGAAAGCCCGCCGAGCCGCCTGTAACCCCGGCTGCGGTCTTAATGATTTTTTCTGCTGTCTTATTCATAATCATATCACCCCGAAAAAATATACCACCCGTTAATCGGCAATGTCAAGTAAAATAAATACTGTTACTTGAAATTATTATATACAGATGATATAATATAAAATGAGGTGATGTTTGTGAAACCGTCGCTTATTCCCATACCGAGAAAAATCAGATACATCAACGGCTGTTCCGTCATAAATGAAAGCACTCCCGTTTCGCAGGGTGAAGAGCCTTCTCTTCCCGCCGAGGGTTATACGCTTTCCATTGACAGCAACAGAGTTCATATAACCTACGCCGACGAAGCCGGCAGATTTTACGCTTTTCAGACATTAAAGCAGATAACCGACACCTGCGGCGGAGAATGCGACAACCTCATTATTGAAGACAGCCCCGAATATTCATACAGAGGTTTTCATTTTGACTGTGCAAGACACTTTTTCTCCGTTGAGGAAATAAAAACTCTTATTGATACCGCCGCTTTTTTCAAGCTCAACAAATTTCACTGGCACCTGACAGACGACCAGGGCTGGCGTCTGCCCGTTGAGGAATATCCTCTGCTTATCAAAATAGGCTCCGTAAGAAAAAATTCACTTTTCGGCGGAGTAAACGAGGGCAAGGAATACGGCGGAAGCTATACGGAAGAGGATATCAGGGAAATAGTTGCCTACTGCACGGAAAAGCAGATTGAGGTCATACCCGAAATAGATATGCCCGGTCACACCTCATCGGTTCTCGCCTCTTATCCCGGCCTCGGCTGCACGGGTGAAAAAACAGAGGTCGTAATGAAAGAAGGCATTTTCGACACCGTGCTTTGCCTCGGAAATCCCGAAACCGACAAATTCGTGCGCACCGTTCTCGATACGGTCTGCCGTCTTTTCCCCGGCAGATATGTTCACATCGGCGGTGACGAAACACCGCGCAAGAAATGGTCCGAATGTCCGGAATGCCGTAAAAAAATGAAGGAGCTCGGCACGGAAAGCTACGACGAATATCAGGGTTATTTCATAAAAAGCGTCAGCGAATATCTCCGTTCAAAGGGCAAGGAAGCCATAACCTGGAACGAAAGCCTTAAAGGCGATATTCTCAAGCCCGGTGACATTACCGTTCAGCGGTGGATGGAAAAAGGAAAGCTGACCGTGAAATTTGCAAATTCCGGCGGTAAATTCATAGAGTCGGATTTCTATCATTACTACTGCGACTATCCTTACGGACTCACGCCCGTAAAGAAAACCTACAATTATTCTCCCCTCATCAAGGGACTTAAAAACAAATCATCCCTTCTCGGTGTTGAAGCGGCTCTCTGGACAGAATATGTGAGAAGCTTTGACGACGTATGTCAGAAATATTACCCGAGAATTGCCGCCGTTGCTGAAAGCGGCTGGAGCAGTGAAGGCGGCAGAAATTTCAGAGATTTCACCGCCCGTCACGAGGCTCTGAGGCCTTATATTGAAGCCATGGGAGTAAAAATCATTCCCGTTGAGCAATGGTCAATGAATCCCTTTGCACGCCTTGCGGATATATTCAGATTTTTCAAGGGCTCACTGACCGTGGATATGCTGAAAAACTCCCTCAACAATTCAAAAACCGATAAATAGGAGGCTGACATGAACGAAGATGTTATAGCTCTCTCAAGGTATATTCTCCCCGCCCTTGCGGTCATAATTCTCGCCCTGTGCCTTGCCGCACTGCTGAGAAGAAAACCGCAGTCATTGGGGAACATAATGCTTGTCAATCTCTCTACCGGGGACACTTATCCGATACAGAGCAGAGAGGTTTCCATAGGCCGTCACAAAAACAGCGACATTGTGCTGAATTACCCCACCGTTTCCCGTCAGCACGCCGTTCTGTTTTTCGGAAAAGACGGCTGGTACATAAAAGAAATCGGAAATTCATCCCCGGTTTATGTCAACTCATCCCGTGTGGAAAAAAGAGTTCTTGTTTCTTCGGGTGACATAATCAAGCTCGGCGATGTATCTCTGCGTTTCAACAGTAAATTTGTGCAAAAAACGAAGTAAGGTTCGGAGGAATAAATATGGCTCGCAAAAGAAAGAAAAACAAACTGGCAATGCCCGTCGGAATAATCACCATACTGCTTGCAATAGTCGGCCTTATTGCCGTTATCAGCGGCATAACGCAATTTGTCAGAAACGAAAAGACAAAAAAGGCCGCCAAGGCAAATTACGAGGTTATGCTCAAGCCCGTGGTCATGTTTGACCCCGACCCCTTTGATGACCTTACTCAGGCAGAC
The DNA here is from genome assembly GCA_045642725.1 of Acutalibacteraceae bacterium. GTDB lineage: Bacteria > Bacillota > Clostridia > Oscillospirales > Acutalibacteraceae > CAG-177. The sequence continues at coordinate 7,906 of JAZUJJ010000061.1, read as the reverse complement.
AAATCGCAGCTTCTTTACTGTGCGGTATGGAACATTCTTCTTGACGAAGAGGGAATGAGCAAATACTCCTATTCCCAGGGTGAAACCATAGGTATTCTCGTTCCGCAGACCGACATTGAAAAAAGCTTCATTCGGCTTTTCGGTACCGAAATAGATATTGCCTCCCTTCATTCAACCATTGATATGAGCAGATACGACATCACCTACGATGCCGCCCAGCAGGCATATATCCTGCCCATTACCGGTGTTGAATCCGCATATACCCCGAAGGTTTTCAGTATTGAAAAGCAGGGCAACAGCGTCATTCTCAATGTAGGTTATATCGGCAACAAGGCATGGGCCGACATCGGCGAGGATGGCTATGAGGTTCCCGAGCCCGACAAATACATGAAAATAACATTGCGTGAAAAAGACGGAGAAATGTATGTTTCCGCTCTTCAGGCCGCCGACAGTCAGGAAATCGCAAGTCAGTTCATAAGCACGGAAAGATATGATATTCCCGAAGATGAACAGGCCCCTGCCGAAACGCAGCCGGAGGAAATAACCGAAATTACGGAAACAACAGTAGAAAATCCGGTCAGCGAAGATGAAAGTGCTTCTTCCGCTGAGGCTTCGGATATTTCCGAAAGCGAAACAGCTCCCGAAGAAAGCGAAACCGTATAAACATAAAACGAGGTTCTGTTATGACTTCATTTGAAAAAAATTCCCGTTCACTTGAATTTGACAAGGTGCTTGAAAGACTTGCGGAATTCACAGCCTGTGAGGATGCAAGATTCAACGCCCTTCATCTCAAGCCGGAAACGGATCTCGGTCTTGCAAGAGCTCTGCTCAGCCAGACGGTTGATGCTCACATGCTGCTGGCAAGATTCGGAGGGCCGTCCTTCGGCGGACTCAAAAACTGCAACAATTCCCTGAGCAGAGCGGCGGCAGGCAGCGTTCTCAACACAAGAGAGCTGCTTGACATCGGTGCGCTGCTGAGAGTTATCCGTTCCCTCTCCGAATGGAGAGCGGGCAACGCAGGTGTTGAATGTGTGCTTGACACTCTTTTCAACGCTCTAATGCCGAACAAATATCTTGAAAACGCTATTTTCAGCGCCATTATAGCCGAGGATGAAATCTCCGACAACGCTTCACCGGAGCTCGCGGGCATAAGGCGCAAAATAAGGCTTCAGGAATCCAAAGTCAGAGATCAGCTTGACCGTCTGACCCGTTCATCAAGTCTTTCGAAATATTTACAGGAAAACATTGTCACCCAGAGAAACGGGCGTTATGTTGTTCCCGTTAAAAACGAATACCGCAGTGAGGTTCCCGGCCTTGTGCATGACACCTCCGCCAGCGGTGCCACCGTTTTTGTTGAGCCCATGGCAGTTGTCGAAGCAAACAACGAAATCAGAGTTCTCAAATCAAAGGAAAAAGAAGAAATCGAAAGAATACTCTGTGAGCTCTCCGTCAGCGCCGGTGACTATTGCGACAGCATCAAAAACAGCTATGAATGTGCCGTTGAGCTCAATCTGATTTTCTCAAAGGCACAGTACGCATACAGCATCAAGGGCAGCCCCGCCCTGCTCAACGACAACGGAGTGATAAATTTAAGAAGCGCACGGCACCCTCTCATTGACCCGAAAAAAGTAGTTCCCGTTGACATAAATCTCGGCAGGGATTTTGACACTCTTGTTATTACAGGCCCCAACACCGGCGGCAAAACCGTTTCAATCAAGACCGTCGGTCTTCTCTCAATGATGTCAATGTGCGGGCTTATGATACCCGCGGGTGACAGAAGCGAGGTTTCCGTTTTTGACGCCATTCTCGCCGATATAGGTGACGAGCAGTCCATTGAGCAGTCTCTTTCCACCTTCTCCGCTCATATGACAAACATCATTGACATTATGAATGCTGCCGACGATAAAAGTCTTGTGCTGATTGATGAGCTCGGTGCGGGCACGGACCCCGTTGAAGGTGCCGCCCTCGCCATGGCAATTCTTGAAGCACTTCATGACCAGGGCGCAAAAATAGCCGCCACCACCCACTACGCCGAGCTGAAGGCTTATGCCCTCGAAACTCCCCGTGTTGAAAACGGCTGCTGTGAATTTGATGTTGCAACTCTGCGCCCGACCTACCGTCTGCTTATAGGTGTTCCGGGCAAATCAAACGCCCTTGCCATAAGTGAAAAGCTCGGTCTTCGCAGTGATGTGATAACCCGTGCCGAAAATCTTGTTTCCAGTGACAACAAGGAATTTGAAAATGTTGTTGACCGTCTTGAAGAAACAAGAAAAAGAATGGAAAACGAATATGAGCAGGCTCACCGTCTCAGTGAAAAAGCTCAGCTTGAAAAAGAAGAAGCGGAAAAGCTGAAAAAAGAAATCGTTGAGATGCGTGAAAAAGAAGCGGAAAAAGCAAAAGGTCAGGCTTTGCGTGTGGTTGAGCAGGCAAAGCGTGAAGCCTATGCCCTGCTTCAGGAGCTTGACAAGCTGAAAAAAGAGCAGGCAAAAACAAAGGATGCCGCCGAGCTTGCAAGAAGAGCAAAAGCGGCAGTCAAAAAGGGAATAAGCGCCATTGACTCCGCTGCCGACCCCATAATCGACACGGATGACGATGAGGATTATGTACTTCCCCGCCATGTTGTGCCCGGTGACAGCGTTATCATCCGTGACCTCGGCAAGAGTGCAAAGGTCATCTCCGCCGCCGATAAAAGCGGAAATGTTGAGGTTCTTGCAGGTGCGCTGAGAACAAGAGTAAAAGAAGACAATCTCAGACTTACCGAAAGCGCACCGAAAAAAGAAAAGCCCCGTTCAACCGCAGGCTTCACAGGTGAAAGCAGGCTCAATATGCAGGTTCAGACAAGGCTTGACCTGAGAGGAATGACTGTTGACGAATGTCTTATTGAGCTTGACAGATTCATTGACAGAAGTCTTCGCTCGGGCCTGAGCGAATTTACGGTAGTTCACGGAAAAGGAACCGGAGCGCTCAGAACGGCCGTTACTCAGTATCTACGCTCCTCACCCTATGTAAAATCAAGCCGTCTCGGCGTTTACGGCGAGGGTGAAGACGGTGTAACTATTGTAATATTAAAATAAAGCCGGAAAAGCAAAAATAATCCTTGACAAAGAGCATTTCATATAGTATAATACGCACCTGTAAAGTCAAAAAACTTTACAGGTGCTTTTTCGATTATTATGAAAGGAGAGGTTAAAGTGGCAAAGAACTACGACCTGGCAATTCTCATTGATTTCTACGGCGAAATGCTCACGGAAAAACAGCGCAGCTTTCTTGAATACTACTATAATGACGACCTCTCTCTTTCGGAAATAGCCGAAAACGAAGGCATTACCCGTCAGGGTGTGCGCGACGCTATCAAGCGTGCCGAAACCCAGATGCTCGAAATGGAGCAGAAGCTCGGCATGGCAAAGAGATTCAACGAAATCAGCGACGGCATCAAAGAGATTATCGAGTATTCCGACAAGATTACGGAGTATAATCTGCGCCACGGTCTTTCAAAGGAAATCAACGACCTGAGCGTAAACATCAAAACCGCCGCCATGACTATCCTTGAGTCTTAAAAGCGTTTCAATACTTATTAAAGAGGTGACTCCGATTGGCATTTGAAGGTTTATCAGACCGACTTGAAGCAACATTCAAAAATCTGAGAAGCAAAGGCAGCCTTAACGAATCGGATGTCCGTTCCGCAATGAGAGAAGTCCGCATGGCATTGCTTGAGGCCGATGTCAACTACAAGGTTGCCAAGGATTTCACAAATACCGTTACCGAAAAGGCTATCGGTGAAAAGGTAATGGAAAGCCTTACCCCTTCACAGATGGTTATCAAAATAGTCCACGAAGAGCTTGTCTCCCTTATGGGCGGCACAAACGCAAGGCTTGCCTATGCAAGTCATCCGCCGACGGTTGTCCTTATGTGCGGTCTTCAGGGCTCAGGTAAAACCACTCACTGCGCGAAGCTTGCCCTCAAGCTGAAAAAAGAGGACCACCGTCCCCTTCTCGTTGCCTGCGACGTTTACCGTCCCGCCGCCATCAAACAGTTACAGGTGGTCGGAGAGCAGGCGGGAGTTCCCGTTTTTGAAATGGGTCAGGGAAATCCGGTTGAAATCTCCAAGGCAGCCATTGAGGAAGCAAAGCTCCACGGCTACGATTATGTTATTATCGACACCGCAGGCCGACTTCATGTTGATGAAGCTCTTATGGATGAGCTTAAAAACATCAAAGCAGAGGTCAAGCCTCACGAAATACTTCTCGTTGTTGACGCCATGACAGGTCAGGACTCCGTTAATGTTGCCACCGCCTTTGACGGTGCGCTGGGCATAGACGGCCTTATCCTTACCAAGCTTGACGGCGACACCAGAGGCGGTGCGGCTCTTTCCGCAAGAGCTGTCACGGGCAAGCCCATCAAATTTGTCGGCACGGGCGAAAAACTTGAAAATCTCGATGTTTTCCACCCCGACAGAATGGCAAACAGAATTCTCGGCATGGGCGACGTGCTTTCACTTATTGAGAAGGCCGAGCAGATGATTGACGAAAAAGAGGCGGCAGAGCTTGAAAGAAAGCTCATGCAGAACAAATTTGACCTCAACGATCTTCTCGATCAGTTCCGTCAGCTCAAGAAAATGGGTTCAATCAAGGATATGCTTGAAATGATACCCGGTATCGGCAAAAAAGCCAAGGACATTGATGTTGACGAAAGACAGTTTGACCGTCTTCAGGCAATAATCCTTTCCATGACCGAAAAGGAACGCACTCATCCGGATATAATCAATCCTTCACGCAAAAAGAGGATTGCGGACGGCTGCGGTCAGACCGTTGAAGATGTCAACAAGCTTCTCAGTCAGTACAAGCAGATGCAGAAAATGTTCAGACAGATGAACGGCAAAAAAGGCGGCAAACGCCACAGGAAGCAAAAGATGAGACTTCCCGCAGGCTTTGACCCCTCTCAGTTTGGGATGTAATACAGCAAAAGCTGATGCATTTATAAATCACATTTATTTTTTGGAGGAAATTATCATGGCAGTAAAAATCAGACTTCGCCGCATGGGCGCAAAGAAGGCTCCCTTCTATCGTATCGTTGTTGCAGATTCAAGATATCCCCGTGACGGCAGATTCATCGAAGAAATCGGCACCTACAACCCCACAGTTAACCCCGCTGAAGTAAAGGTTGACGCTGATAAAGCAAAGCAGTGGCTCACCACCGGCGCACAGCCCACAGATACAGTAAAGGCTCTTCTTAAGAAGGAAGGTATCCTTTAATGGAAAATTTACTTGTCAGCATCGCACAGGGGCTTGTTGACGATCCCTCGGCAGTAACCGTTACCGCCGAAGAATCCGAAAACGGCTCTACCGTTTATCATCTTCATGTCGCTGATGATGATATGGGCAGAGTTATCGGCAAGCAGGGCAGAATAGCAAAGGCTATCCGCACTGTTATGCGCGCTGCCGCCACCCGTCAGAACACAAGGGTCGTAGTTGAAATTGATTAAAGAATATCTTGAAATCGGTGAAATCGTCGGCACACATTCGATTCACGGTGAAGTCCGTCTCAATCCCTGGTGCGACGCTCCCGAATTCGTAAAAAAATTCAAAACTCTTTATTTTGACAGCGAAGGCAAAGCTCCGGTAAAGGTCCTCAGTGCAAGGCCCCACGGAAATGTGGTGCTTCTTAAGCTTGAAGGAACCGACACGGTTGAAAGCGCCCAGAAACTGCGCGGAAAGATACTTTTCATGAGCAGAAAAGACGCAAAGCTTCCGAAAAACAGGTATTTCATCGCCGAGCTCATTGGCTGTGAGGTCATTGACGCCGATGACGAAAGTATTGTTTACGGTGAGCTTACCGATGTCAGTCAGACCGGTGCAAACGACGTCTGGCATATTACAAAAGACGGCAGGGAATATCTTATCCCCGCCATCCCCGATGTGGTCATTCACACCGATGTTTCCGCAAACAAGGTCATAATCAGACCGCTGAAAGGTATATTTGACGATGAGGATTGACATACTGACCTTATTCCCCGAAATGTGCCTGTCCGTTCTGGGCGAAAGCATAATCGGCAGAGCCCGTGAAAACGGATGTGTTGAAATAAACTGCCGCAACATAAGGGATTACACTCTTGACAAGCACAACAGAGTTGACGACTCTCCTTACGGCGGCGGCACGGGAATGATAATTCAGACTCAGCCTGTCTATGACTGTTTCGGTTCTCTTTGCAGGGAGCTGGGCAAAAGGCCTCATCTCATTTATATGTCCCCTCAGGGTTCGGTTCTCACACAGCAGAGGGCAAAGGAGCTTTCAAAGCTTGACAACATTGCCATTCTCTGCGGCCACTATGAAGGCATTGACGAAAGAGTTATTGAGGAAACCGTGGACGAGGAAATCTCAATCGGTGATTATGTTCTTACAGGCGGCGAGCTTCCCGCTCTGATACTTGCGGACTGCATTTCAAGAATGCTGCCCGGAGTTCTTGCAAACGAAGACGCTTACACCTATGAGAGCCATTATTCATCACTGCTTGAATACCCTCAGTACACAAGACCTTATGACTGGCACGGTATGAAGGTGCCGCAGGTACTGACCTCGGGTCACCACGCCAACATAGAAAAATGGCAGCGTGAGCAGAGCCTGCTCAGAACAATGGAAAGACGGCCGGACCTGCTTGAAAAGGCAGAGCTGTCAAAGAAAGACAAGGCTTTTCTTGACAAGCACAGGTAACAATCCTGTCAAAACAACAAATTTCAAAAAAAGCTTGCAATTTATACCTTATTATGGTACAATGCAATGCGTTATGTTAGGTTTTACTGAAAGAGGTGAACATCAATGAAGGAAGGAATCCATCCCAAGTACCAGCAGACACAGGTTCGCTGTGCATGTGGTGAAATCATCGAAACCGGTTCCACAAAGGAAAACCTCAGAGTAGATATCTGCTCAAAGTGCCATCCTTTCTACACCGGCAGACAGAAGCTCGTTGATACAGGCGGACGCGTAGATCGCTTCAACAAGCGTTTCGGTCTCAACAACAAATAAGACAGCAATACGGCGACGCAGTTTTTTATTGCGTCGCTTTGCTTTTAATCGGAGCATTATGATGGATGAATACAGAACCGTCAGAAACGAGGCGGAAGAGGAATACATAATCAAAAAATCCCGTTTTATCGGTCACATCAAGCCGGTCACCACCCAGGAGGAAGCTCTGGCATTCATTGCAGAGGTTTCCAAAAAGCACTGGGATGCCACCCACAATGTTTATGCGTATATCCTGCGTGAAGGCGGCATAAAGCGTTTTTCAGACGACGGCGAGCCCCAGGGCACCGCAGGCATTCCGACCCTTGATGTGCTTGAAAAAAGCGGAGTTACGGACTGCGCCGTGGTCGTCACAAGGTATTTCGGCGGAATCATGCTCGGCGCAGGCGGCCTTGTTAGGGCATATTCTCACTCTGCAAGCATTGCACTCAGCGCCGGAGGAACCGTCACAAGAGCAATGTGTGCAAGGCTTGAGGTCAGGTGCGATTATTATTTCTACGGAAAGCTTTCATCACTTGTACCGGAAGCGGGAGGAATAATCGAGGATACCCTGTTTGAGGATAATGTTACCCTCATTTTCCGTCTCCCCTGCTCTCAGGTTGACGCCTTCAACGCAAAGCTTACGGATGTATCCAACGGCAGATATAAAGCAGAAAAAACAGATGAATTTTTTGCGGATATAGATTAAGGCAGTTGCATTATTGTGCAAAACAAAAAGGATATAAAAACAATTCCGGGATAACAGAGAAGCATGATGTGCTCCCCGTCAAGTAGACAGACGAAAAAACAAAAATTTATTGAATAATCTTAGATTCCACCCCTGCTGCGCAGCAGGGGTGGAATTTTTACGCGGCGAAAGCCGCATAAAATTCCATCGGTGTCATACAAT
>JAZUJJ010000060.1:0-34248 GCA_045642725.1 Acutalibacteraceae bacterium | reverse complement strand
ATTTCATATTTTTTGCATATATTTTCTTGGCTTCCTTCCCCTCGAAGATATGCTTCTACTGCCTCTATGCGCAATTCTTCACTATATTTCTTATTCTTGTGACTTTTTCTTGGCATAAAATAACCCCCATAGTGTAGTCTTGAAATTTTTTGTTATTTCAAGTGTCTACTCTATGGGGATTATATCACACAGGCACCAGGGGATTTTCTGTGTTATTTTGAACACTTCGAAAACAATTACTTAAGAAGTGACTGCATGAATTCCCAGGATTCCTCACAGGCCTTGAAGGCATCGCCGTCAACCCAGTCATTATCCTGCTCATACATAATATAGGGAATACCAAGCTCGCAGGCTGCATCATAGCAGGCCTTAAGATCAACAATACCCTTGCCAAGAGAAACAAAATGTCTTTCTTTATTTTCGTCAATGATGTAATCCTTGAAATGAATAACCTTGACCTTGCCCTTCATTCTGTGAAGAACCTCAACGGGGTCTGCACCGCCGTAATTTATCCACGCAACATCGGGGATGAAATTGAAGCTGTCATCGGTTTCGTCAATGAGCAGATCCATCATATTGCAGGCCATATCATCAAGATTATAGAATTCAAAAGCATGGTTGTGATAATTGAAGGTCATGCCGTTTTCTTTAAGCTTTGCGCCGATTTCGCCGGCCTTTGCGATGAAATTGCGTACGCCGCCTCTGTTGCCTCTGCTTTCACCGGGGGCAGAGCCTATACCCATGGCATCACAGCCGATGGTCTTATGCTCGGCTATCATGGCATCAAGATCTGTAAGCATTCTGTCAAAGGATTTGTGAGTTACGCAAACCTTCATATTGTGCTTTTTGAGGATCTCAGCCTGAGTTTCTGCGGGGATGTCACCGATACCGGAAATCTGAACATCGGTAACGCCCATTTTTTCAAGGCGTGCAAGAGTGGAATCAAAATCCTCTGCTGTCTGGATGTAGTCACGAAGGGTGTAGAGCTGAATGCCCATTACAGGTTTATTCATTTTCAAAATCTCCTTTGAAATTATTTGTTTGTTTTTGAACTGCGATAAATTATTTTATAGGGTGTTGCATCTTCATTTACCATCTGAACGCTTTCAATGCCGTAATCCTCAAGAACAGCTTCCCATCTTTCCTGCATTCCCTCGTCATACTCAACAGGAAGGAAGCCGCCGTTAAGATAGCTTTTGACAGCACCCTTGCGCCATTCATCGGTGGTAAGCAGAATATAGTCAACGCCCGTATTTTCAAGGTGTCTTAAGGTGATGAAATTAAGATATTTTGCAAGTCCCCTGCCTCTGAAATCCGTTCTGACGGCAACCATGTGCATATCTCCGGCATTTTCATTCTTAATAACATAAGCAGTGACCGTGGCAATATGCTCGCCGCCGTAATCAATGAAAAACACATCTTTATAAGGGTCAATATCCTCTCTGCCGAGAATTGCATCATCAAAGGCCTTTTCGTCGGCGTCGTCACCCACAAGACCGTTTTTGCAGCATTCCACCCAGGCGAGCTTGTCGGCCTCGGTTTTATAATTTGAAATCGTGTAGCCCTCCGGAAGCGGTACTTCATTTATCGGAGTTCCGGGAAGCCAGTACATTTTAAGCTGTGCCATAGTTTTTCCTTTCGTTAATATGTTGAATTCATATCTTCCTGAATCTGCTCGTGAGTAACCTTTTCAAATTTTGAATCGGCTATCTTTTTGTTGAGCATTCCGAGGAAAAGCTCCTCATCAACGGGCAGGTCAACGGTTTTGTCAAGCCATGAGGAAAGGAAAGCGGCATTCGAAATCATCAGTCCGTTTATTCCTTCGGGGCCCTCGGCAATGAGAGGCTCGCCTCTGAGGATGTGACCCGAAAAAGCACGGAGAACTATCTGATGACTCGGCTCATCCTGCTCACTTATGTCATCAATGGTAATCCATTTTCCCTTCGGCTTATCAAAGCTGCCTTTTGTTTCAAAGGTGAAATCATTAAGAGCCGTATCAAGCTCACAGATTTTTATTATGAATTTCCCCGCCTCGGCATCATATTCACAAACCGCTTTGGCTTTTTCGAGAGTGACCTCAAATCTGTTCGTTCCGGGCCAGTCACCGGTGGTGGCAATATAAACGCCCGTTGCTCCGTTTGGATATTCGGCATAAATTGTGATGTCATCCTCAACCTCGATATTATGCCATTTTCCCTCGTGACAGAATGCTCTGACCTTTGAAGGCATACCGCAGATCCATTGCCAGAGGTCAAGCTGATGCGGGCACTGGTTAAGCATAACTCCGCCGCCCTCACCTGACCAGGTAGCTCTCCATGAGCCTGAATCATAATATGCCTGCGGACGGTACCAGTCGGTATTTATCCAGTTGACTCTTCTGATTTCGCCGTACTTTCCGCTTCTGATTATTTCTCTGAATTTAATGAAAACGGGATTTGTTCTCTGATTGAACATCATGGCATAGGTCTTGTCGGATTTCTCCGAAACCTCAATGGCCTGTCTGACCTGCTTTGTGTAAACTCCAGCAGGCTTTTCGCTGATAACATGAAGCCCCGCATTGAGAGCATCAATTACATATCCGGGGTGAAAATAATGAGGTGTGCACACGGCAACCGCATCACAAAGCCCGCTTTCGATAAGCTCCTTCGCCGTTGAGAAGCAGACAACATCAGGCAGGAAGCCCTTTGCCCTTTCAAATTTTCTTTCATCAACATCGGCTATACAGGTTATTTCAATATCTTTAAGTCCGCCGTTTGCCGCAGATTTAAGGTAATTTCCGCCCTGATTGCCTATGCCGATAACACCGAGCCTTACTTTATTATCACTCATAGCGCACCTCCGAGATTTTATAAAAATATTATATCAAACAAAGTCCTGCTATGCAACAGAAAAACTTTTTTATTTTATCTGTTTTGGCTTGAAATAAAAAACTGCGGTAGTATAATTAAAGATACTATTTTTCAAAAGGGTGAAAACAATGAATAAAGAAATCTGTATGATAGCACACAGAGGTTACAGCGGCAAATTTCACGAAAACACCGAGCAGGCTTTTGTTGAGGCCGTAAAGAACGGCTCAGGCGGAGCCGAAACGGATATCAGAGTCACAAAAGACGGCATACTCATTCTCTGCCATAACGAAAAAGCAGTATATACCGACGGCAGTGAAATGGCAATTTCAGATTATACCTTTGAGGAGCTTACCTCAAAGCCTCTGCTGAATAAAAGAACCGACGATGAAGTATATCTTTGCTCCTTTGAAAGATACCTTGAAATAATGAGAGATAACAACATGGTATGCTTCATTGAGCTTAAAGGACCGTTTACGGATGAGCAGGTAAAGGGTGTATTTGAAAAGGCCGCAGAGATTTATGACTTGAACAAGGTCATTCTTCAATCCTTCGACTTTGATAATCTTATCAAATGCCGCTCATATTACCCCGAAATTCCGCTTATGCTCACCTACGGCTCTTCCGAATCAAATTGGGAAAGATGCTTTGATTATAACTTCTCCATTGACGCCGACACCAAAGTTATAACCGCCGTAATGATTGATGAATTCCATAAAAGAGGTCTTGAGGTCGGTGTATGGACCGCCAACGACAGGGAAACGCTTGAAAGAATGAAAGCTCTCGGCGTTGATTACATTGAATCTGACTTTTTCGGAGCATAAAAAATGAATAAAGACAAAACCGAAGTTTTTGAAAACTACCCCATACCGAAAGCGGTGCTGAATCTTTCTCTGCCCGCCATACTCAGCACCATTGTAATGGTGGTCTATAACATTGCCGACACCTATTTTGTCGGTATGCTTGCCGACCCCATTCAAAGTGCCGCCGTTTCTCTTGCTGCCCCTGCCCTGCTTGCCTTCAATGCGGTAAACAACCTTTTCGGCGTGGGTGCTTCAAGCATGATGAGCCGTTGCCTGGGCAAAAAAGACATTGAAAACGCAAAGCGCACCGCTTCTTTCAGCTTCTGGCTTTCCGTGGCTGCGGCATTGATGATTTCACTGCTTTATACAGTATTCAAAAGCCCCGTGCTCGGGCTTCTCGGTGCCGATGAAACAACACGGGAGGCAACAAGAGAATATCTTTTCTGGACAGTTTCCTGCGGTGCTCTGCCCGCCATACTCAATGTGGTGCTTTCCAATATGGTGCGCTCCGAGGGTGAAGCAATGCACGCCGGAATCGGTGTTATGAGCGGATGTTTTCTCAACATAATTCTCGACCCGTTTTTCGTTCTGCCGAAATTCATAGGCATGGGTGCGGCAGGTGCAGGCTGTGCAACATTTATTTCAAACTGCTTTGCAACGCTTTATCTGCTTTTCTTCATTTTCAGAAAGAGAAAAACCACCATTGTCTGCCTTTCGCCTGCAAAATTCGGCTTCAGAAAGCTTATAATCAAAGAGGTTTTCGGTGTCGGAGTTCCGGCCTCCATTCAAAATCTGCTCAATGTTACGGGCAGCATTATTCTCAACAATTTCACCGCCGTATATGGCGCTCATGCAGTTTCCGCCATGGGAATTGCTCACAAAATAAATCTTTTCCCGCTCTATCTTTCCATGGGTCTGACCCAGGGAATCATGCCGCTTATCAGCTATAATTTCACGAGCGGCAACAGAAAGAGAATGAAAGACGCCATAATGTTTGTGCTGAAAATCGGGCTTGCGATTTGCCTCACCCTTGCGGTGGCTGTCTATTGCTTCTCGGGTCAGCTCATAAGGCTGTTTATGGACAATGACGAAGTTGTAAAACACGGCGCAATCCTGCTGCGGGCAATGTGCATAGGCATTTTATTTCAGGGTCTTGATTTTCTTGCGGTCGCGGTATTCCAGTCAATCGGAAAAGGTTCCTATTCCCTTATTTTTGCCGTACTGCGTAAAATCATACTCGAAATACCCGCAATCATTCTTTTCAATAAGCTTTATCCGCTTTACGGTATGGGCTATTCGCAGACCTTTGCCGAATTTGTGCTCGGCATTGCCGCCATATTCATGCTCAGAAAAATCTTCCGCATGAAATACGAAAAGCCGGAGGAAACGGGAAATTGAAAATCTGTATCATCAGCGACCTTCATCTGCCCTATATAAAATCCGCCGTTCAGTACAAAGCTTTTGAAAGCTATCTTCACAAAGCGGTGAGCCTGAAAGCGGATATGATTATCTGCCCCGGAGATTTCACGGCAAACGGCGATGAAAAAGCTGCGGAGCATTTCATAAGCCGTCTGAAAGAAACAGGAATTCCCTTTGCCGTAACCGCAGGCAACTCCGACCTTCGTTCACCCGAAACAAAAAATAAAATTATTTCTCTTATCTCCCCATGTCTGAGCGGTGATAAGAATATATTCACTCTCAACGATTATGACAGAACCGTTTCAGATGATGAATTCAGAGCTGTTGAAAATGCACGGCCCGGTGCCGTTGTCACAATGCACCACCCATATTCCGTTCTGCTCTCACCGTCAAGGGAAAGATTTATCAAATGGCGTAAAGCACACCCCGATGTTTATGTTATGAGTGCACATCTGCACCGTTTTGAAGCAACCGGCAGGGATATTTCACTGCCCTGCGCCGACCCGGATAAAAACATCGGCGAAAATCCGTGTGTACTGTTTTTTGACACGGAAAGCGGAGAAATTCAAAAAGATTATTTTTATTGCCCGATGCCGGAAACATTTACAAAGCTCATCGGTATTTCCTGCTATGATCCGCTTAATGATATTCCTTTTGCCCGCCGTCACGCTCTGAAACACATTGAGCTTCGCCCCGGCGCCGTAAAGACAGAGCGTGAAGCGCTGAAAAAGGAACTTTGTCTGTGGAAAGGAGAAGGCGGAGAAACCCTTTCACTTCACGCCCCGGACATTATTCCCGTTAATAATTCAATTAAAAATGAAGCCGACTGGAAAGAATTTACGGCCTTTGCTCATGATGTAAAAGCAAATCGCATAACCCTTCATGTTCCCCGCTGCACGGTCGCAGATTACCCCGGATTCAAAGCTGTGATGTCGGCATTTCTTGCCGAAAGGCTGAAAGAGCTGCCGGACGGCTGCATAATCGGAATTGAAAATATGCACATGACCGCCGCGGATACGCCCGATGAATCAAGGCGTTTCGGTTACATTCCGCAGGAGGTTAAGGAATTTACCGAAGCGGTAAAAGAAATTACCGATAAAAATGTCGGCATAAATCTTGACATCGGTCACGCAAGAAACAACGCGCCGTTTTCGGAAAAATACACTCTCGGTGCCTGGTATGCGGAAACGGGAAAGCTCACCGTCGGTTATCACATTCATCAGGTCACTTCGGAAAACGGGAAATTCGAAAACCATACGCCTTTTACATCATCCTATGGCAAGCTTATCTCTCTCGCTTCCTTTTATCGTGGGCTGACCGATAAAACACTCAACGCAGTCCCCATTATTCTTGAGGTCAGAGGCGGCAGATACACGGAAAGCATCAGTTGGCTCGGGCTGTAAGGTTTTTCAAAAAAGCAAAAACAAATAAACGGCAAAATTTAAGAGAGATGATTTTTCGGAATTGCTCCGTAAGAATCATCTCTCTGTTTTTTACTTGGTTTTTATTTTACGAAGAAAATAAAGAAGCCCGAAATCTTTGCAAGAAGCTGAAGAAGAGAATCTGCAAATGTAAAGAATTTTGCGGCAAACTTTGAAAGACCGGAAAGCTCTGAGAAGCCTTCATTTTCAATGGCAAGCTGATTTTCGGTGAAAAGTCTTGTTTCAAAGGTTGAGGTATCTTTTTCGTTTACGGTGATGATACGGCAGCCGCTGTTAAGCTCACTTGAATATGAATGATGAGTGGGCGAAGGAGTATTGATTATCTTAACACCGTCAATTTCGGTTTCAAAGCTGTTGGTGTGGTCGTGGCCGAAGAACATACCTTTCACATCACCCTTTTCAGCCATGGCGCTGAACTGGCCGTAGTTATAGTAACCGGGGCAGGGCAACTCAAGAAGGTGACCCGTAAAATTATTGGTCTTGGGGAAGAAGCTGTACTGCTTACCGTTGAATTCTCTGATACCGAGAGCGGGAACCTCAAAGAAAAGCTTATCATAAACTTCATTTACGATAATGTGCTGGAAAGAAAGAGAAGGAACATAATTTCCGGTTTCTTCCTTAAGAGCATCTCTTACACCCTTATACCATTCAACCTGGTCGGGATGAACCGAATCATAGCCCATATCCTTGCCGTTTTCGTCATAAGCCGTATCGCCGGAGTCAAACATATAAAGATTGTATTTTATTGTCTGTCCGTCGGAGCCGTAAACGGGAAGGTTATGTGTGCCGCTGCCGAAAAGCTCGGGGTCGGCATCATAAGCAAGGCAATATTTGCCGCCGCATTCCTGATAAAGAGCAAGAAGCTCGTCATTTTCAACACCCTGCTGATGGTCGTGATTACCGAAAACAAGGGTGAAATATGTTTCGTTTTCAACAAAAACGGAAACAAGCTCGTTGATTGCCTGTCTCTTCTGTTCAACTCTTGCGTTCTTTGCTTCTTCGGTGCTCATATCTTTAACTTCATCATCGCCGAGGCCGCAAATGGTATTATCTCCGCCGAGAATAACAATATCGGGTTTTTCTTCTTTAAGTACAAGGTCAATGTAGTTGAGCATGATTTCGCTGGCGGGATAAGAATCCTGACAGTCGCAAAGATGCATAATCTTAAATTCACCCTTATCGTTGAATTTAAGCTCCGGCTCTGCCTTTGCAAATGAGCAAACCGAAAATGCGCCGAAAGCAAGAATCAGCACAAGTGAAAGAGCAATGATTTTTTTGGTCATGATTTTTCCTCCTGAGATAAAATTCCAGAATATATTACATCATTAATATTTAATAGTCAAGGAACAAGATAAACAAAATACTTTACTGCGGCTTGGCATTTTTGTGAGGGATATTTTTCCCGACAGTGGCAATAAAATCAGCGGCACTGAGAAGAACAACATGGTCGTCAAGCATTCCGATAAACTTTGCTATTGAATCGGGCTTCATTGTCCAGGCATGAATACAGACGAGTGAATAACCGTTTATGCTGTGGATATCCACGGGATAATTGTTTACTGTATCCGCCTTCTCCTTTATCCATTCATCGGTTGCGCCGTCATAGCCTTCATCAGCCCAAAGAGAAAGTCGGGTGCTTACAAAAGGCTTGTCATCACAGAACCAGACCTTGCCCCCGCCTGCCAGATATTTGCCGGGGTCGAGGTAAAGCAGACCGCCGTCAATATTATCAAATCTTGAAAACCAGCTCAGAGCATACTGAGTTCTTGCATCACCGAAAACCGTGTAATCATCAATGCAGTTGTAAATTCTCTGTCCGCTTTTCAGCATTTGGGAAGCAGTTAATTTTGAAAAGCCGTCAAGAGCTTTCGGGTCATAAGTCGAGGGAAGAACATAACCCGCACCTGAGGGCCCGCAAATGGGGTAATTGTTTTCATCCGACGCCTTTCTGACCTTTTCAAACATCAGAGGGCAGAATTCTCTTACCATGGGTGAAAAAGTCCAGCTTATATTTGAATCGGGATATTTTCTTCTTGTTTCAAAAAATTCACTGTAACCGTTCTGAATCCACTGGCAGTTATCTCCGTCTGAAAACAGAAGGCATATATAATGCTTGCTTTCGTCGGAATAAGCCTTACCTTCATTGCTCATTGGCTGAATGTTATCTTTGCCGAAGGAAGAAAGAATACTGTTGTTTGTGCACCAGTCGGCGGGATTGACCCAGCACCCCATTTTTGACGCTTCGGCTACGCAGTGCTTCTCCTGCTCGACCCAGCCAAAAACCGCCGTATTTGCGCCGAAGCTTTTCAGAATTTCTCTGAAATATTTTTTACCTGCTTCATCTACGCCCGTATAGAAGCAATAATACCCCTGCTGAATTGCAAGGTCACGCAAGGCAATCTGCTCTGCTTTGATGTGAACGACCGCTTTTTTGTTAAAGCTGTCACGCAGCTCATTAAAATATTTACGCTGAAAAGCATAATCGTATTTTTCTTCGGTAAGGTCTTTTTTCAGCACGAGTCCGCACTCTTCAACGGTTTCCTTCATGCTTTCCGCAGCGGGAAGCCAGCCCTTGGCAATTGCAAAATTTGTTGCGGCATTCAGGCCTTCGGCAAATTCGCTGTCCGAATAAAGCACATATCCGCCGTCGGAAATATATGAGCTGAATTTTTCAATGAGAGTTTTTGCAGCCCACGGCGTGCCGTTTTCATCATTATAGATGATTTTTTTGCCGGAAGCTTCGATTTCATCAAGATAGGTTTTATATATGCCGCCGCTGAAAAGATAAATCTGCGGCTTCGTTTTTGCAACAAGGCCCTGAAGGCACATAAGCATATTTCTCTCGTCTGCGCTCTTTCCGCCGATATTAACGGCATAAATTTCATCGGCAATCTCATATTTGTCGATTATATCCTCCATGGCAAGAAGCTCATCCGCCGACGGTGCCTGAGTCACCTTCGGAAAGAACTTCACGGGGATACTGCCGAGAAATATTATTATTGCGGTAAAAAAAGCGGAAATTCTCGTAAGCAACATTTTCAGCCCTCCGTTTTATCAAAGCCTTCAAAGCAATAAAGATTGCCGTAGCTCCAGTTGAAATCACTGCCCTTATGGCGGTCAAAGGTCAGCCAGTATGTCTTTTGCCTTGTGCCCGCCGCAAGCGTAAACACACTTCCCCAGCCGCGGAAACCGCCGTCGGGATAATCACAGCGAAGTAATTCGTAACGGTCAAATTCACCGAACCGATAGGCACGGTAAACTGACCTTTCCTCAAACCCGTTGCCGCAGACGAAATAAAGCCCGTCATTATATCTGACAAAGGAGCCGCCGGTTTCCGAACCGCAAACCGCTTTTCCGATAAACTTAAATCCGTCAAGAGGTGAATCTGACTCAAAGAAATGATATCTGTAACGGCCGTTTTCGGAAGAAATACGGCACACGGCAAGATACCACTTGCCCGTTTTTTCATCATAAATCAAATCCGGGTCTTCGTCACCGCTCTTGCCGAGGAATTCCTCATCCCGGTCATTCCCGTCTGCTTTATCCATGAGCTTAATATCTATGACATTTTTCCCGAAACGGGGGTCGGCTTTAAGCTCTGCCCTGCCGAGAACATGACCGTGTGAAAACGAACAGACCCAAAGCAGCCATTTTCCGCTGTTTCTGTCAAATTTAAGAGATGTTGCCACATCACTGCACCACGCCCCGTCACCTGCATCAAAGAAAAGGGCACCCGTCAGCTCAAACTCTTCGGTACCCGGTACCCAGGAAAATACGCCCTGATACCCGCCTGCCTGCAAGCGGACCGAAAGGGTAAAAAACATTTTTCCGTTCTCAACAATTACATCACCGTTTTCGTATTTCACGGGGCGGATGTCGGCCTGAGAAATTCCGCTGTCCATAAAGAATGATGCGCCTTTAACGCAGACATTTCCTTTAGCATAGAAGCAGGCCGAGGTATTCATGAAAACAGCCTCTTCCGATGAACCGAGCATAAGAGCGGAAACAAAGGTGGTCACATATTCGCAATAACCGTTTCTTTCGATATATACATCAAGATTTTCACGCCTTGTCTGAACGGAAAAACGGATTTCTCCCTCATAAGCTCCGGTTTCAAAAAATTCCTCTTTTTCATTGTCGCGGAAAACAACACCATATTTCCCGTTTTTTTGCGAAAAAGCCAGCACGGTTTTGTTTTCACCGTAAACGAATGCAAAGCCGCATTCGCCGTCAAGCTCCGTTATCCGTGCTTCATAAACCGCAAAGGGTGAAAAAGCACCGAGCAGACGCATTACACCTGCGTTTTCGCTTTTAAGAGAATAGCTACCGTTTCCGCAGGTTTCATTTATCTCACCGTCGGAAAAAAGCAAAGGATATTTATCCCCTCTTTCCGTATCGGAAAAATCCTGAGAAAGCTCCATTTCTCCGAGCTTCAGGCGAAGATTTTTATATAAGCAGGTCGAAAACTTTCTTTTGAATTCAAGCTCATAAAGCTGTTTTTCTTTTCCGTTCATGTTATCACTCCTACGGACTTGATTTTACCACAGCAGCAAAAAATATACAATAACAGAGATAAGATTTATTGTAAAAGCCCGTGTTTTATGCTAAAATACCCAAAACGAAATCAGAGAGAGGGTTTAATCCGTGTTTAATATGATATGGCCAATTGCCATGGTTGTGCTTGCAAATGTATTTTACAATATCATAGCCAAATCAACACCGTCAGATGCAAACGCATTCCTTTCACTTGCTTTTTCTTACCTTATTTCCTCCGCCATTGCCTTTGCCCTGTTTTTCATAGGCAGAGAACGCTCGGGCTTCATTGCAGAGCTCGGCAAGCTGAACTTGACAAGCATTGCCATGGGTGCGGTAATAATCGCCCTTGAATTCGGTTACATTTACATTTACAGGAACGGCTGGGATGTTCATATCGGCCCGCTCCTTGCAAATTCAATACTTGCCTGCGCACTTATTTTTGTGGGTGCTCTGCTGTTCAGAGAAAAAATAACACCGAAACAAATCGCCGGTATTGCCGTGTGCATAAGCGGACTTGTTTTGATGAATGTTTAATAAAGCTATTGATTTTTGTTTTTTTTTGTGATAGATTTAAGTAAATAAAATTCCATTATTACAGGAGAAAGAATATGCAGATAAATAAAGTAATAAATTCTGATGAGCTTCTGATTGCCCTTGACGGCCGTCTTGACACCACAACTTCCCCCGACCTTGAAGCCGCTCTTAACGATTCCCTTGACGGTATCGTTTCTCTCATTTTTGATTTTGAAAAACTTGAATACATTTCATCCGCAGGTCTGCGCGTTCTTCTTTCCGCTCAGAAAAAGATGAATGTTCAGGGCAAAATGGTTATCAAAAACGTTTGCAATGACATCAAGGAAATTTTTGACATTACCGGTTTTTCCGATATACTCACAGTTGAATAAGACTATTGAAGTCATTATAAAAAACCTCTCCGGTTCCGGAGAGGTTTTTTCATATGGTTTACTCTGCTGTTTCTTTGTATTCTTTCAAAATCTCTTCTGCGTTTACGGGAATACCGTTTTTGATTTCACCGGGATCTGCAAAATCAAGTCCGCCTTCATAATTTGAGGGCAGTATGCCTTCATTTGCAAGCTTTTCACGCTGTTTGAGAACCTCAATGACATATTCATGCTGAGGAATATTATAATCCCAGAAAAGAGGCGGTATGAGCATGAATATATATCCGATAAGGTCAATCACGAGCGGTACAATCAGAATTGCATTTCTTGCCGAGTCAAGGAAGAGAATATCATACTGGTTGTTGAAACCGTTTTTGAGAAGAATAAGAGGTATGAGCAAGCCTACAAGAGTGGTTATGGGGCTTGTGAACCAGCCGAAAACGCCCTGGAAGGATGTAAGGCGTTCGCCGGACCGGTACATCTGATAGTCGCCTATTCTTATCTTCATATCGCTGTTTGCAACATCGGCGGGGGTTGAAATAAAATCACAAATAAAGACAGCGAGGAACATCAGCCAGCCGCACAGCATGTGATTACCGCCGAAGCAGAGAAGGGCAACTATCCAGAGCAATCTCTGTATGCCCTGACAGCTTATGCGGAAAAGTTTCAGCTTCTTAAACGGGAAGCGTTTAATGAAATAAGGCGCAATGAAAGTCGGTATGGTTCCTCTGAAAGCATACAGAGTGGTTATCAGCGAATATTCAAGCCCGCTGAAACGAAGCGTGTAAAGGAAAATAAATGTGGAAATATCAAGCATACCGTTACCGAGAGAGTCGATAAGGCTTGTCATTGTGTCTATCCAGAGATACTTATTGTGAATAACCTCTTTTGCACCGTACCAGAAAGGAATTTCCTGATGCTTCTCAATGGGAGGCTGAGGAATTCTTTCCGTAATTTTATTGGCAAAGAACAGCGTTGCGAGAGCTGTGGGAATAAACACAACGGGAAGAACGAACTTATAGAATTTTATGCTTTCAAAGCCGCCGATAAACGAAGCGGCTGCACAGACGGGAATAATTGCGTCAAATACGTTTTTAAGAAGATGGCTCAGCTTAACGGGGTAGGTTCTTATCCAGATACGCTCTGCGGAGTTGGGGCTGATAAGGTCACAGCAATTCTCAATTTTTCTTGAGAAGTCATAAACACCAAAGAGAGAGAAGAGCAGGTATGCCATCCAGAGTCTTGAATCCATGCTCTTGACATTGTAAATGGGAAGCCAGCCGAGGAGGAAAAGGAAAATACACTTCTGAATAACATCGGAATAAAGAGTGTATTTGAATCTGCCGAACTTGGGAATAAGCTTCTTGCGCCAGAAAATACCTCTAACGCCCTTAAAGCTGTTGACGAAAATCTGAATTCCGAATATCTTGAAAAAGCTTTTTGCGGTGATACCCGAAAGGCTGTTCATCCAGACGATTGCGGGGTTTGTCTGTGAAAACAGAGAAGATACATCAAAGATTATAAGAGAAAGGCCGATAAGCATTGCTATGCCGTAAACCGTTATGAATTTTCTTTCTCTTTTCTTTCCGAGATAACCCAGGTTGTCGTTGATTATCCATTCAAGTATGTTCCAAAGATAACTGAGGGGAAGGCCGATAAGAGAGATTACCGAAAAAGCCAGGTAAGGCAGACGGTAATGATACATGATAAGGAAACAGGCGGAAGCAAAACCGACATATTTGTTGTCAAGAGCCGATTGTGCACCGTAGTTAAAAGCAACACCGCCGAAAATCTGTGCATATTCCTTGTATGAAACATATTTTCCGGCTTCTTTATCCGGGGAATTCCAGTGCGCTTTTACATCCGAGAAAAAATCCTTTGCCTTTGACATTTTACTTCACTCCCCTTTCCGATGAAAATACTATCTCGCGGTCTTTCATAAAGGTCTTTCTGTATCTGGGCTTCCAGTGACTTTCGGCTTCAATACCGTCAAGGCTGGCAGCCTGCATATATACCTTTTCTATGTTTCCGCAGTCCCAGAAAGCATGATGACCGATGAATTTAACATTTCCGGGTATGAATATTGAAGTGAGACCAGAGCATTTGCTGAAAGCGTCTGAGCCGATGATTTCAAGGGAATCAGGCAAATCAAACTCCGTTACCGCACCGCATTTGAAGAAAGCCATGGTTTCTATCTCTTTAAGTGCCGAGGGAAGCTTGAAGGATGTAACGGCATCGCAGTAAGCAAAGCAGAGCTGGTCAATTTTCGTAACCGTGTCGGGAATGGCAATGATTTTGCCTGCGGTGTTAAGCTCATCCGTCAGGGCAAGCTCCATTTTTTCAGGGTAATCCTCGTCAACGAATTTCTCGGCAAGCTTTGCGGCTTCCTTTTCGTCGGCAGGAACGGCATCACCCGAGGCAAGGGTTATCATATATCTTGTGTGCTGCTGGGGGCATAAAACAGCCTCTGTCGGCACACCGTTTTCTTTTTTGTAAAGAATACCGTCAATATCGGTATAATGCTCATTTGCCTTATCAACATAAATTGCGTTAAGGGATGAGCAGTAGAAGAATGCGGTTTCCTCGATTTCGGAAACATCCTTGCCGATAAAGATAAACTGAAGAGTATCATTACCCGTTGCCGTGTATTTTCTGACAGCAGTTACGGGCTTTGAGGTATCGGGCTCGGACTTTTCGTTTCTGACATAATCAATGCAGAGAACGGTATTGATCTTCTGACCGCTGAATGAGGAAAGCTTATAGGTGCCGTTGCCAAGAGCTTCATATTCATAAATATCTTTGCTTATGCTGTTGAAGCTGAAAAACAATGCACCTCCGATGGCAACAAGAAGGACAATGATAAACAGCGTTTTCTTCACTGCGGATTTGCCGAAAAATCCGCCTTTTTTGCTGTCGGTCCAGTCAAGAACCGGCTTTTGGGCAAACATCGGGTCATACAAAAGCTTTTTGTCGGTTATTTTTTCTTTTTCGTCCACTCGGAATTCTCCTTTCTGGGCTCAAAAATCTATTTTGATAAGTTTAACATAATTTTTTCATCTGCACAATGGATTTTTGTAAAAAATACAAATAATTTTGACATTATTGACAAATACCTTTAAGGTAAGTATAATATAAGTGACCTTTCGGTCACTCAGCCTGAAAAACGCCGTATTTCTGCCGGAAGAATAAATAACTCCGTTTATTTTTCGTTTTTCGGGGTTTATCCGGACAGTCTAAAAGTGATAAAATAAAGAAAACAAATCCCGGGAGGATAAGATATGCTGAAAATTGAAAATCTCACAAAAAACTACGGTGACAAAAAAGCTGTTGACAATCTTTCCCTGCACATACAGCCCGGTGAAATTTACGGTTTCATCGGTCACAACGGAGCGGGCAAAACGACCACTCTTAAAAGCACCGTGGGAATACTCGAATTTGACAAGGGCGAAATTTACATTGACGGTATTTCAATCAAGGATGACCCTATTGCCTGCAAAAAGGAAATCGCATATATTCCCGACAATCCGGATATGTATGAATTCATGACGGGTATGCAGTACCTCAATTTCATAGCCGATATTTTCGGTATCGGTGCCAACGAAAGAAAAGAACAGATAAAAAAATATGCTGATATTTTTGAGCTTACCGCAGACCTTAACGAATCCGTTCTTTCATATTCCCACGGTATGAGGCAGAAGCTTGCCATAATTGCCGCCTGGATACATTCACCTAAGCTCATCATCATGGACGAACCCTTTGTCGGTCTTGACCCGAAGGCAGCCCATAAGCTCAAGGAAATGATGAAAGAAAAATGCAGTGAAAACGGTGCCATATTCTTTTCCACCCATGTGCTTGAGGTCGCCGAAAAGCCTTGCGACAAGGTCGCCATTATTAAAAACGGCAAGCTTATCCGCTCCGGCACCATGGATGAAGTCAAGGGCGACGAAAGCCTTGAATCCGTATTTCTTGAACTGGAGGAAGGCTGATGCTTAAAACTATAATCAAAAAGCAGTTCTTTGAGCTTTTCGGCAGCTATTTTGTTGACCGGAAGACGGGGAAAACCCGTTCAAAGAAAACTGCCGTAATTTTCTTTGCACTTTTCGCAGTCTTGCTCGGTCTTTTGGGCTTTACGTTTTACGAAGTCTGCTCCGTTCTTGCCGAAGTATTTATCAACGGAAAAACAGACTGGTTTTACTATGCTCTGACCGGCATACTTGCTCTGCTTCTCGGTACTTTCGGCAGTGTATTCAACACCTATGCGGGTATTTACCACGCCAAGGACAACAATCTGCTTTTGTCAATGCCGATAAAGCCCTCGTTAATTCTTGCGGGCCGTCTTGTCGGCGTTTACGGGCTGAGTCTGCTCTATGAGCTGGTTGTGTTCGTTCCCGCCACAATCTGCTTCTGGCAAAAAATGACCCCCGGTGTTACAAAAATCATTTTCCCCGTTCTGCTCTGGTTTATCCTCGCCTTTTTCATAAGTGCCCTCACCTGCCTTCTCGGCTTTATTGTTGCCGTTATCGCAAAAAAGCTTAAGGGCAATCTGAAAACACTTATTTCGGTTCTTTTTTCATTTATCTTTATTTTTGCATATTATTTCGGTGCTTCCCGCTTCAACGGTATGCTCACGAACCTTTCTTCAATGTCGGACACACTCGCTCCGAAAATCAAATCTGCGGTTTTTCCCGCATACGCCTTCGGAATGGGTGCCGCCGGAAGCCCTCTGTATATGCTCATCTTTACGCTCTTTGCGTTTGCCTGCTTCGGTGTGACATATTTCATTATGTCAAAGAGCTTCATCAGCATTTCAACAGCCTCGGTTTCCGAAAAGAAAGCTGTGGCCAAAGAAGCAAATATAAAACAGAGAAGCCAGAGAGCAACTCTGTTTTACAGAGAACTCAAAAGATTTCTTTCAAGCACGACCTACATTACCAACTGCGGATTTGGTATTGTTATGCTGCCCGCACTTGCGGTTGCCGCTTTTATTAAGAAGGACACCGTAATGTCGTTATTCAGCGGAGAATATGATTTTCTTTCCCCTCTCTTGCCCGCATTGTTTACCGCCGCCGTGCTTGCGGCCTGCTCAATGAATCCTATTTCCTCCCCCTCGGTTTCTCTTGAAGGAAAAAATCTGTGGATAGCAAAATCACTTCCCGTTGCCGCGGATAAAATACTTGAAGCAAAGGCCGACCTTCATTTTGTGCTCAATGCGGTTCCCGCAAGTGTTGCCATTATTTTCCTCGGCGTAATTTTTGCATCGGAGCCCGTTGTAATCCTTCTCATGTGGGTCTGCGTGGTTGTTTTCATCCGCATTCAGGCATATATCGGAATACTTCTCAACCTCAAAATGCCGAACCTTGAATGGACAAACGAGATAGTACCCATCAAGCAGGGTGTTTCCGTTTTAATTTCGATTTTCGGCGGATATCTTCTCATTGCTTTGTTTACGGGTTGCTTCTATCTGTTTACAAAATATATGAGCACGGAAATCGCCTTTGCCGTTATGGCCGGCATTCTCAGCCTTGCCTGTGCATTGCTTGAACGCCTGATTAAAACCAAAGGCGTAAAGATGTTTGCCCAATTATAAACCGCTCTACTTTCCGTAGGTTGGAAAAAACGGTTAATTATGTTAGCATCATCTCAAGGAGATGATTTCAATGAATCAATATGTTACGGGAGCAATTATCAAAAAGCTCCGTGAAAAGAAAGAAATGACCCAGCAGGAGCTGGCGGAAAAGCTTGCCGTTTCCGATAAGGCGGTATCAAAATGGGAAACGGCGAAGGGTTACCCCGACATCACGCTGCTCGAGCCTCTGGCGGCAGCACTCGGAGTTTCCGCTGCGGAAATACTCACGGGAAACGATGTCACAAACACCAACAGAGCCGCAAATATGCTCAGAACAAAATTTTATGTCTGCCCGGTCTGCGGGAATATCATAACCGCATCCGGTGAAGCGGTCATAAGCTGTCACGGTATCACTCTGCCTGCCCTTGAGGCGGAGGAGCCCGACAAAAATCACACCCCCGTCATAAGCTGTGTTGAGGATGAATACTTTGCCGAATTGCCTCACGATATGACAAAGGAGCACTATATTTCATTTTTTGCGGGTCTTGCCGATGATAAAATTCAGCTTGTCAAGCTTTACCCCGAGGGAAACGCCGAAGCAAGATTCAAAATTTCCCGCACAAAATACCTTTATTATTACTGCAACAGACACGGACTTTTCTGTGTCAATATCAGGAAAGCGATGAAAAAACAATGAACGACATTCAGAAAAGACTTTTTGAACTTCGTGATGAAGAATACGCCGCCTTTCAGTCAAAGCTCACCCCCGGCATTGCTCCCGAAATGTTTATCGGAGTAAGAGTTCCCGCTGTAAGAAAGCTGGCAAAGGAATTTTCGAAAGAACCGGGATGCGGGGAATTTATTGCCGAACTCCCTCACAAATATTATGATGAAAATATGCTGCACGGTTTGCTTATTTCGGAAATAAAGGATATTGACCTGTGCTTTGAAGAAACAGACAGATTTCTGCCTTATGTTGACAACTGGGCTGTCTGTGACATCATGTCACCGAAGGTGTTCAAAAAGAATAAAGACAGACTTATGGTCAAAATAAAGGAATGGTCAGCATCCGAAAAGGTATATACCTGCCGTTTCGGAATTGAAATGCTTATGAGTCATTTTCTCGACGGTGACTTCAAAAAAGAATATCTTGAAATACCCGCCGCCGTTCACAGCAAAGAATACTATGTAAATATGATGATTGCCTGGTTTTTCGCAACGGCTCTTGCAAAGCAGTGGGAAGACACCGTTCCGTTTATCGAAAACAAACGGCTTGACCCGTGGGTACACAACAAAACCATACAAAAAGCCTGCGAAAGCTACCGCATTACCGACGGGCAAAAGGAATATCTGCGCTCGCTGAAAATAAAATGACAGCATAAAGCAATAAATGACAAGAACTTTCTTTCGTTTTCTCCTATAATTCATGTATCAGCCCGGAAAGGAGAAAAATTTTAATGGAATGGATAACCTGCCTCAAGGAAGCCGTAAAATATATTGAGGAAAACCTTGAAAACGAGCTTGACACAGGCGCCGTGGCCGAGCATGTTTTCATTTCACCCTTTTATCTTCAGAGAGGCTTTCAGATCATTACGGGGTGTTCTCTCGGTGAATACATCCGTTTTCGCCGTCTGAGCGAAGCGGGAAAAGCCGTTGCGGACACAGACGAAAAGCTGATTGATATTGCTCTGCGTTACGGCTACGAAACTCAGGAAAGCTTTACAAAAGCTTTTTCAAGGTTTCACGGTATCACCCCCGGAAACATGAGAAAGGGTGTCGGCTCCCCGAAAATTTTCCTTCCGCTGAATATCAGAATCGAAATAACAGGAGGAAATGAAATGAAACATACGGTAAGCCCCATGTGGGGCTTCAAGGTCATAGGCTTCGAAAAAAGATTCAGCTATGAAAACGCATATAAAGAGATACCGGAATTCTGGGATGAAATATGCGAAAAATACTGTAATCACACCATTTATGCCGGGCTTGCTCCGTCCTGCCCCGAGGAGCAGGCAATTATCGACAACTGCATCGGTGAATACGGAGTATGCATTGATGACGGCAACGGAAAGGATTTCCGCTATCTCATAGCCGGAAAATACACCGGCGGAGAAATCCCCGCAGGCATGACTGTTTTTGAATTTCCCGCAGGTGACTGGGCAAAATTTGAATGTGTCGGCCCCGTTCCCGAAGCTTTTCAGGCCCTGAACACCAAGGTTTTCAAGGAATGGCTTCCCGGCAACACGGAATATGAAATGGCCGGCTATTACAACATTGAATGGTATTCCTGCGACGGAGAAAAAACCGACAGCGATTACAGAAGCGCGATCTGGGTTCCCGTGCGCAAATACAAGGCCGAAGCGGAAAAGCTTTGGGGCGACACCCCGGAATATAAAGAAAGCCTTGAAAAAGCTTCAAAGCGAAGTGAAAAGGAAAACAGTTCCGTCAATGACGGACTTATGGAAATTTTCGCCCGTTTCGGTGAAATAAAAGACGGCGAACCCGACGGGAAAGAAGCGCAGGAGCTTACATCTCAGCTTAAAGCATACATAAGCGAAAATTTCTACTCCTGCTCCGATGAGGTGCTTGCCTCGCTCGGCGAAATGTATGTCGGTGACAGCCGTTTCAAAGCAAACATTGACAGAAAAGGCGGTAACGGCACTGCGGAATTTGCATCCCGTGCCATAAAGGAATACTGCAAGAAGCAAAGAGGATAAAATATGTACAGGATCTATATCATAGAAGATGATGAGGGTATTTCCTCGGAAATAGCAAAAATGGGAGCAAGCTGGGAATTTGATGTGCTTGTCTGCCGTGATTTCCGGAAAATCACAGAAGAATTTGCCGGGTATCAGCCTCACCTTATTCTTCTTGATATAGGTCTTCCGTTTTTTAACGGATTTCACTGGTGCAGCGAAATCAGAAAGCTTTCAAATGTGCCGATAATCATAATTTCATCGGCATCGGACAACATGAATATTGTCATGGCAATGAATATGGGAGCCGATGATTTCATTGCAAAGCCCTTTGACGGCAATGTACTTATGGCAAAAATCCAGGCAATATTGCGCAGAAGCTATGATTTTGCTTCATCCTCCCCCGTTCTCTCCCACGGCGGAGCATTTCTGAACACGGGCACAAACATTCTGACCTACAATGACGAAAAAATAGAGCTTACAAAAAACGAGTATCGCATCCTTTTATGTCTGCTTGAAAACAAAGGAAAGGTCGTCAGCCGTGAAAAGCTTATGGAAAGGCTTTGGGAAAGCGACAGCTTTGTTGACGAAAATGCCCTGACGGTAAACATTAACCGTCTGCGCAAAAAGCTTGAAGGCGCCGGACTTGAAGACTACATCGGTACAAAATTCGGCGTTGGTTATATTGTGGGGTAAGATATGGAATATTTCCGTGATTACATAAAATCAAAGAAGAAGGCACTGCTTGCTTTTCTGCTCTTTTTCCTTATTTTTGTCATTTCATTTTTTCTCTACCGTCTGCCCGTTGCGGCGGTAATCTATCCCTTTATCATCTGTCTGCTTTTTGCTGCGGCATTTCTGGCAGCAGACTATGCCAAGAGCAAAAAAATACATAACAGACTTTTCCTTATGAAAAAGGATATTTTCGCTTCGGAAACGGAATTTCCGGATTCGGGTGCAGTAAATGACAAGGATTATCAGGAGCTTATCCGCACGGCACAAAATGAAATTCTTCGTCTTGAAAACGAATATCTGTCAAAATACAACGATATGACAGATTATTATTCGGTCTGGGCACATCAGATAAAAACGCCCATTGCCTCCATGAAGCTGACATTGCAGAATGAAGACACGGCATCATCAAGAAAGCTTAATGCAGACCTTTTCCGCATAGAGCAGTATGTTCAGATGGTTCTCGCCTTTCTGCGCCTTGACTCCGACTCAAACGACTTTGTTTTCAGAGAATACGGACTCGACGGTATAATATGCTCGGCGATAAAGAAATTCGCGCCCGATTTCATAAGCAAAAAAATCAAAGTAGTCTATGAAAAAACAGATAAAAAAATCGTAACGGATGAAAAATGGCTCTCATTCGTTATAGAACAGATTCTTTCAAACTCTCTCAAATACACCCGTGAGGGCAGCGTTGAAATTTCCGTTAAGGATGATGTTCTTACAATTTCCGACACGGGTATAGGCATTGACCCGGGAGATTTGCCGAGAATTTTTGAAAAGGGCTACACGGGCTTTAACGGCAGGGCAGACAAAAGTGCCAGCGGAATCGGCCTCTGGCTCTGCAAGCGGATATGCGAAAATCTCGGAATAAAGATAAGTGCTGCTTCGGAAACGGATAAAGGAACGGCGGTTTCGCTCGATATAAGTCAGCATCGGATAAATCTTTCATAATTGTAATATTTGAAGCGGAGAATGTAAGCCGATTAAATGGCAATCCATTCTTCGCTTTGTTATACTTTTATCAGGTTTTGACCTGACTTCAATTAAAACACGGAGGTACTTCATAATGAGTTATCTTGAAGTAAAAAATCTGAAAAAAGTTTATTCGACACGACTCGGTTCAAACAGTGTTACGGCTCTTCAGAATGTGTATTTTTCCGTTGAGGAAGGCGAATATGTGGCGGTCATGGGTGAATCGGGCTCAGGCAAAAGCACTCTTCTCAACATTCTCGCTTCTCTCATCAAGCCCACATCCGGCTCGGTGATACTTGACGGAAAAGACCTTTCGACCATAAAAGAATCCGAAAAAGCAGGCTTCCGCAGGGAAAATCTCGGCTTTGTATTTCAGGATTTCAATCTGCTTGACAATTTTACGGTTGAGGATAATATTTATCTTCCCCTTGTGCTTACGGGTGTTTCTCACAAAGAAATGAGCATGAAGATAATTCCGCTTGCAAAAATACTCGGCATAAATGAGCTGCTGAAAAAATACCCCTATGAAATTTCCGGCGGTCAGAAGCAAAGGGTTGCCGTTGCAAGAGCTCTGATAACCGGGCCGAAGCTCATCCTCGCAGATGAGCCCACGGGAGCTCTTGACTCAAAATCAACCGATGAGCTTCTTCGTCTTTTTGAATCAATCAACAGAAGCGGTCAGACAATTCTTATGGTCACTCACTCCGTCAAGGCCGCAAGCACCGCAAACCGTGTGCTTTTCATAAAAGACGGCGTTGTATTCCATCAGCTTTACAGAGGAAATGACAGCGACGAGCAGCTTTATCAGAAAATTTCCGACACACTTACAATGCTTGCGACAGGCGGTGACAGAAAATGAAATCAGTTCTTTTTCCGAAGCTTGCCGTCAGCGGCATAATCAAAAACAAAAAGATATATTTTCCTTACATTTTCTCCTGCATCGGCTCCGTAATGATATATTTCATCATTCACTCCCTCAGCACATCAAAAACCGTGCTTGAAATAAAAGGCGGCAGCAATCTTTCATTGATACTTGAAATGGGAAAATATGTAATCGCATTTTTCTCTCTCGTTTTTCTGCTCTATACCAATTCATTCCTTGTGCGCAGACGAAACACGGAATTCGGTCTTTACAACATTCTCGGCATGAGCAAAAAGAACATTGCTCATATAATGATCTGGGAATCCTTTATTGTCGGCTCCGTAAGTCTGATTTCCGGCCTTTTTCTCGGCTTTGTATTTTATAAAGCACTTGAGCTCGGTCTGCTTTATTTCATAAAAGCCGATGTTGATTTCAAAATCAGTTTTAATGCCGAATCGGTAAAATATACCGTTATTATCTTTATTGCCGTTTTCATCATTCTGCTTATCAAATCCGTCATTTCTCTGAGACATTCTGATGCTCTTGAGCTTATGAAAGCGGAAAACACGGGTGAAAAGAAGCCGAAAGCAAACTATGTTTTCGCTTTTTCGGGTGCCGCAATACTCATTGCCGCATATATAATTGCATTAAAAATCAAAAGTCCCCTTGAGGCAATAACTCTTTTTCTTGTTGCCGTTCTTATGGTAATAGTCGCCACTTATCTGCTTTTTATTTCCGGCTCCGTTGCGGCGTGCAGACTGTTGCAGAAGAACAAAAACTATTACTA
Source organism: Acutalibacteraceae bacterium (assembly GCA_045642725.1). Taxonomy (GTDB): domain Bacteria; phylum Bacillota; class Clostridia; order Oscillospirales; family Acutalibacteraceae; genus CAG-177. Next base: position 10,685 of record JAZUJJ010000060.1, on the reverse strand, counting down.
CAAGAAAAATCATTTTGTTTCCGTTTCTTCAATGGCATTCAGAATGAAAAGGAACGGTGCGGGCCTTGCCTCAATCTGCATTCTTTCAACCATGGTGCTTGTGACGATAACCTCAACCTCCGCTCTTTATTTCGGTGCCAATGATTCCATAAGCTCACGCTTTCCGATGCAGAATCAAATTGCCGTCAATATAAAAAGCGTCGGAAACAACAATTACGAAAAAAACAGCATAATTGAAAATGAATATGAAAAAGTCTTTGAAAAATACGGCGTTGCTCCCGAAAAAACAGTCAGCTATACTTATGCGGATATCACGGGGCTGCTTGAAAACAAACACATTGACCCTGATTCCTCAGGTCACATCAACGACTTTTTTATTTTAGGCAATCTGCGATACCTCATTTTTATTGACGAAAATGATTACAACAGACTTATGGGCACCGACATTCACCTGGCGGAAGGTGAAGCAAAAATCCGTACACTGAGATGCACATACAAAAAGGACAGTATAGAAATGAACGGTGTCAGGCTTCGTATCAGCGGAACGCTTGACGGTTATCCGGTGATACCCACCAGTATGGTTTCGGCTACGCCGTCAATTCTGATACTCGTAAAAAGTCTTGATGTTCTCACTCCTATTGAATCAACGACCGACATCAACGGTGACAAAATGCTCAGTATTTACCGTTATTTCGGCTATGATGCGGATATTCCGGCTCAGGCATCAATCGAACTTCACGGGGAAATGATAAAAGCACTGAAAAGCATTGATTTCCTTTCCGAAAACGGAAAAACCGACTATATTGAGGACTGCTATGCCTCGGAAAGAAACGATTTCTATACGACCTTCGGCGGCCTGTTTTTCATCGGCATAATCATCAGCGCAATGTTTATCTGTGCGCTGATAATGATAATCTACTATAAACAGATTTCCGAGGGCTTTGAAGACAGAGCAAAATATGATATAATGAGAAAAGTAGGCATGACCGACGGAGAAATAAAGAAAAACATAAACTCTCAGATTCTCACCGTATTTTTTGCCCCGCTGATTCTCTCGGGCATTCATCTTGCTTTCGCTTTTCCCGCTATATGGAAGCTGCTTCAGCTTTTCAATCTCCGCAATCTTACGCCGATTATCATAACCGCGCTCATTACCTTCTCCGCCTTCGGTCTGATTTATGTATTCATCTATAAGGCAACGGCGCAGTCATATTTCGGAATAGTAACATCGTCAAACAAAGATGAATAAAAGTAAAGCCTTGATTTTCAAGGACTTGACTGACGCTCCCGTGACAAACCGACCCGGCTGTGCTACGATTTTCGTCGGAGGTGGTCGTAATGATCAACAAACAAACATTCGGTTCATTCATCCGTGAAAAAAGAATTGAAAAAGGGCTGACCCAAAAAGAGCTTGCGGAAATATTATTCCTGAGTGAATCCGCAATCTCAAAATGGGAAATGGGCAAAAGCTACCCCGATATTACGCTTATGCCCGATATCTGCAGGGTTCTCGATGTTTCGGAGCACGAGCTCATAAGCGGAGCAAATGACACGGAATACCGCAGAATCAAAGAAGAAGCAAGGCTGTATCACAGAATCACGGAAACCTTCTTTTGCGGGTTTACCGGTGCATATATTCTTGCTTTTGTGATATGTCTGATATGCGACCTTGCCGTTAACCGCAGGCTCACATTCACGCCCGTTGTTTTTGCCGGTCTTCTTACGGCATTTACATTCATCCCGACCTGCACAAGATTTACAAAAGAACATAAGCTTGCCGCTTTTACACTCTCGACCTACGGGGCGCTTGTCATCCTGTTTCTTGTATGCTGCATCAAATACAAGGCAAACTGGTTCGGCATTGCGGCAGTCGGAACTCTTCTCGGCTATGTTGTCTGCTTCGGCCCCCTGCTGATGAAAAAATATTTTTCGAAAGCTCTCGGTAAATTTCAGCCTGCCGTATTTTTTGCCGTTTGCTTTGTAATCATCGCTCTGCTGTTATTCACGGTGAATATGACAGTACTCTTTGACATAAAGTCCGGTATGCTCATTTTGCTCTTTGCGCTCATTCCTTTTGCGGTCACTGCCCTGATGCATATTCTGCCCTGCAAAAAGGATTTCAGAATTTCCGCAGATGTTTTTGCATTCGGAGCTGTTCTTTATTCGATGCAATACTGTGTAAACAAAATTCTCGGTATTGATGCTTCCGCCGATTACGCCGTTGATTTTACCGACATTAACTGTGCAAACGGAAACATCTATCTGATAATCCTCTGCATCGCCATTGCCGTATCTCTCGGATTTCTCATATCCGGAATCGTAAAAAGCAGAAAAAAATAAGTTTTTATTCATTCTTAACTTTTTCGTTACCGAATATACATAAATGAGTGTTATAATCCCTTCCGTAAAAGAGTAAAACGGAGAAAAGCCCATGCTGAAAAAAATACTGATAAAAATTTTATTCATATTCCTGATTATCTTTGCCGCCGCAGTCATTTACGGCATTTTCATAAACTTTTTCGTTATACTGAAATCCGTCGGGTTTATTTGCGAACCGGATGAGGTTGAAAGCGGCTTTGACTGCATTCTTGTTCCGGGCTGCGGAGTTCACGACGGAAAGCCGAGCGATATGCTCCGCGACCGCCTTGACAGAGCAATTGAGCTTTACAAGGCCGGAAAAGCCGGTAAAATCATAATGAGCGGCGACCACGGCAGCGACAATTATAACGAAGTAAAGGTAATGAAAAATTATGCCGTCGAAAACGGAATACCCGCCGAGGATGTATTTACGGACCATGCAGGCTTTTCCACCTATGAAAGTGCATACAGAGCAAAACACATTTTCGGTGCCGAAAAAATAATAATCGTCACTCAGAAATATCATCTTTACAGAGCAATATATGACGCAAGAGCGCTGGGTCTTGATGCCAGCGGCACGGTTTCAATGCCGAACACCTATGTTTATCAGCTTTTTAACAGCATCAGAGAGATATTTGCCAGGAATAAGGATTTCCTCTTCTCTCTCTTCAAGCCGGAGCCTACCTACATGGGCGAAACCTACTCCCTCGAAGGCAGCGGAAATGTAACGGATAATATCCCCGCAATTTTTGAGCCGAACAAGTAAAATAAATACGGATTTACGCCCGAAGCCGGTGTAAGTCCGTATTATTTTTTTCTTGAATTTTTCCGCATTTTCTTATATAATATTAGAAAAATTTTGCGGAGGGATGTTAATTGAAAACCTCAAAAAGACTTATTGCCGTTTTATGTGCTCTCATGCTCGTTTTCACGGGCTGTCTGACCGTTCCCGTTTTTGCCGATACCGGTGATGCGGTGAAATTCGCCGTGGCCTCCGATATTCACGCCAAAGAGGAAGGGGCAACGATTTCCGTAAATTACCCCGAAAGCGAGCTTTATTTTCACGCCGAAAATTCAGGTAATCTTTACTGCGAAGCCATCGGTATAGTTAAAAGCTTTTTCAGACAATCGGCCGAAAACGGTGCTCAGTTCATACTGATTCCCGGCGACATGGCAAACAGCGGCTCTCAGGAACAGCATCTTTATTTTGCATCTGTACTTGATGAGCTTGAAGCCGAATACGAAATTCCCGTTTATGTTGTTCCCGGCAACCATGACCTTTTCCGCACTTCTCCCGAGGAATTCAAGGGCTATTATGCTCATTTCGGCTATGATGAGGCCATTGCCGTTGACGAAGCCACAGCCTCTTACACAGCCGACCTGCCCGGTGACATAAGACTCATAGCCATTGACTCAAATGACCCCGGCAACAACGGTGACGGCTTTGATGACGCTCTTTTCGCCTGGGTCGAAGCACAGGCAAAGGCTGCCGAAGCTGACGGCAAAACCGCCGTTGCAATGATGCATCATCCTCTTCTTGACCCCATTCCCTTTGCCGAAACCATCATGGGTGACTTCATTGTCAGAGATCATAAGGATGTAGCCGAAAAATTCACGGCCTGGGGAATACAGTATGTTTTCACCGGTCATGAGCACGGCAACAACATCGGCACTTATGTCGGCTCCAACGGCAGAACGGTTTATGATATTCTCACAACATCACTTACATCATATCCTCTTGAATACCGTGCGGTAAGCTTCAGCGATGCAGGTATGGATATAAAATGCGAAGCTGTTGACAAATGTGACTTTGACTATGTGGGTGAAGGCTACACCGACGAACAGCTTGCACTTATGGAAAGTGATTATGTTGAATACGCCAGAGGCTATTTCAAATATTCAATACAGAAAAAAATCGCAAAATACATCACGCCCGAATTTATCGAAGAAAAGCTTAAGGTTGAAAGCGGACCGATTTACGATGCTCTTGAAGCCGTAATGCCTCTTGTTGAGCAAGCACTTCAGATGCCTCTCTATGCAAAGGACACCGACGGTCTCAGTGTTGAAAAGCTTGCAAAATCCGCATCCGCCACTCTTCCCGAATCGGATTATTATAACCTTTATGACCTTGCTTCAACAGTTGTTGCGGAGATTTATCACGGCAATGAAAATATGCCCTTTGAATCTTCTCCCGAAGGCAAAGTTCTTGTTGTGGGCCTCAACACCATGCTCAAATACATTCTTGCCGAAGCAGGAAACGAAGTAGCCACCCTTGCTCTCAACACCGTTATTTCTTCAATCGGTCTTGAAAAGATTGATAAGGTAGGCCTTTTCAAATGGAACAGAGCTCTCGTTCTCGGTGCGGACAATCTTTATGAAATAAGCTATTCCGTACTCGGCCCCATTCTTGAAAAATTCCTTGTCAATGACGGAATATCCGACAGAGATGTTGTTTTGCCCGGCCCCGGTGAAACCGTTGAGCCTCAGTCAGGGCTTTCAAACTTCTTCAACATATTCCGCAGAGTAATCAAATACCTTCTCAATGTCATCAAAACGGTTATGTTTGCGCCGATAATCACATTGATAAAAAAATAAAATAATATAAAGCTGTCACATTCGTTCTGCGTTGAATGTGACAGCCTTTCTGTTTCTATCTGATTATTACATTTATCAAAAGATATACAACTCCGCCGGATGCCATTATAATAATGGGATTTGTTTTGAATTTTCTGATTATCACAAAGACAATCAGAAAAATCACGGAGGAAATAAGATTTATTTCAAGAGGAGTAACCGTTACCGCTTCGCCGCCGAGAACCGCGGATTTCAGCAGTGTGATGCCTGCCGAAGCAATAAGAGCCACAACTGCGGGCCGGATGAAAGAAAGCACGGTCTGTGATGCTTTCATCTGACCGAATTTTTTATAGATAAAGAACATTGCCGTTACGATAATCAGTGACGGAATAACACAGCCTGCGGTCGCAACAAGAGCACCGGGAACACCCGCAGTTCTGATGCCGATAAAGGTTGCCGCATTTATCGTTATGGGCCCGGGGGTCATTTCCGCAATGGAAATAAGGTCGGTAAATTCCCCTGCCGTAAGCCAGGCAAACTTGTCAACGGCCTGACTCTGTATTATCGGCATGGCGGCATAGCCGCCGCCGATGCTGAAGACACCGACTTTCAGAAAGCTCAGAAAAAGGTCAAGAAAAATCAAAGCTTATCCCTCCCCTTTTCTTTCTGATATATCACCGCCGCAACACCGATGCAGAAAGAAGCGGCAATGATGACAATGACATCAACATTAAAGAAGACCACAGCCGCAAAGGCAAGAAACATAACGGCAATACAGGGAAAAGACTTTGTTTTGAAAACATTTTTCGCAAGGGTATAAACGACATCAAAGATAACTGCCGAAACACCCGCCTGCATACCTTTGAGGAACATAGCAACATAGGTGTTGGAGGCAAAGGATTTATAAATCAGAGAAATGATGCAGAGAATTGCAAAAGGAGGAATTACCGTACCCAGAGTTGCGGCAATCATACCGGGCAGACCCGCAAGCCGCCAACCGGTGAGTATGGCACAGTTCACGGCAATGGCACCGGGGCAGGACTGAGAAATGGCAACGAAATCAAGCATTTCATTTTCTTCAAGCATATTCAGCTTATCGACAAACCGCTTTTTCATAAACGAAGTTATGACGAAGCCGCCGCCGAAGGTAAATGCGCTGATAAAAAGCATATTGGAAAAAATAACCCACAGCTTTTTTGCCTTTGACATTTCCCGCACCTCCTTTTTATATATGGGTGATTATATAACCGCAAATTCATTTTGTCAACAACGGTAATTATTGACAGTGAAGAACGATAATGATAAAATAAAACAAAAAATGATTTGAAGATGGTTAAATTATGACAAAGAAAAACAATCTGCTTCGAATGGTGCTTGCGGCAATGATGCTTGCCCTTGCCCTTGTGCTTCCCCTGCTGACGGGTCAGATACCCAAGGTCGGCAACGCCCTTGCCCCCATGCATCTGCCCGTAATGCTCTGCGGATTTTTCTGCGGGCCGCTTTATGCCGCGGTGGTCGGGTTTATTTCGCCCCTGCTTCGCTTTCTCATTTTCGGAATGCCGCCGCTTATTCCCAAAGGAATTTCAATGTGCTTTGAGCTTTGCACCTACGGATTTGTTTCCGGTATTCTTTATAAACTGCTGCCGAAAAGCAAGTTGAATATATACATTTCACTGGTTGCCGCCATGCTTTCCGGCCGTGCCGTCTGGGGTGCGGCAAGAGCGATTTTTTACGGTCTCGGAAAATCCGAATTCGGTGTTTCGGCATTCATTGCAGGTGCCTTCACCAACGCCATACCCGCTATTGTAATTCAGATAATTCTTATTCCGGTCATTGTAATGGCATACGAAAAAATATTCGATAAAAGCGGCAGATAAAGAGGTAAAAATCATGATAAAAACGATTATCACTCCCGGATTTGAAATGGATTACCTCACCTTCGGTCACGGCAGCAAAAGCTTTGTCATTCTGCCCGGGCTTTCACTCAAAAACATATTTGATTCGGCAAAATCCATTGAAAACGATTACAGGCGTTTCGGTGAAGAATATACCGTTTATCTTTTTTCGACAAGGAAAAAGCTCCCGGAAAAATTCACGCTTGACATAATGGCCGATGACATTGCCGCGGCAATGAAAGCGCTCGGCATAAGCGGTGCATATATTTTCGGTGCCTCACGCGGAGGAATGGTTGCTCAGCTTATTGCCGCATATCACCCCGAGCTTGTTAAAAAAATGGTTATCGGCTCTTCCTGCTCAAGAAACAATGCAGCATCCCTTGCAACCCTTAAGCTCTGGAAAGAGCTTGCCGACAGCAGAAAAGCAGACGAGCTTGTGTCTGAAATGGTTGACGGTATTTACTCCGAAGCAATGGTTAAAAAATACGGCACTATACTGAAAGAAATGTTCGGCAGTATAAGCGATGAAGAGCTTGAAAGGTTTTCAAAGGAAGCCGAAGCCTGCATTGACTATAACGCCTTTAACCTTGCAGATAAAATCATCTGCCCCGCTCTTGTCATCGGCAGCTACGGCGACAAGGTTCTTGCCCCCGAGGCCGCTCTTGAAACCGCCGCAAGGCTCGGCGGAGAAATATTTATGTACAGCAGTGAATGGGGACACGGTGTTTATGACGAAGCCCCGGATTACAAAGACAGAATAGCTGCTTTTTTCAGAAAAGACAGTGAAAACGAGCTTTGTATTCTCCGTGATATTTCTTACGGCCCCGACGAAAGAAATCTGCTTGATATTGTTTACCCGTCGGGATTAAACGGAAACGCCGACCTGCTGTTTATGATTCACGGCGGTGCCTGGACAAGCGCAGGCAAAGAAGTGTACAGAGGCAAAACCTGTGCCGATGCGCGTAAGGGTATCGTTACCGCCGCTTTAAGTTACCGTTATATTTCCGAAAGCGTCAGTGCTTTTGATATTCTTGATGAAATAACTGCGGCACTTAAAACAGTAAAAGCGGAAACGGAAAAGCGCGGCATAAAAATCCGAAAGGTCATTTTCACCGGCGTTTCGGCAGGCGCTCATCTTTCCCTGCTTTACGCCTATTCAAGAGCAGACGAATCCCCCTTTACCCCTGCCGCCGTCATTTCTTTCTGCGGCCCTGCCGACCTTTACAGCGACAATGCCCTGACACCGTTTCTTTACGGAAACAACGAGGCGGATGTTGACGGAATGTACCGCATGATTTCCGCCCTTTGCGGAAAAAAAGTCACCCCCGAAAACAGAGGTGACAAAGATATTATCGAAGCTCTCAAAAAGGTTTCTCCGGTATTTTATGTAAACAAATCAACTGTTCCCACCGTTATATGCCACGGGATGAAGGATATAACCGTTCCTTTTGCAAACGCCGTCAATCTTGACAGAGTGCTGACCGAAAACGGTGTTGAACACAAGCTGATAGTTTACCCCGAAAGCGATCACGGACTTGGCAGAGGCAGAGATCAGCAATCTGTGATTGAAGCGGATATCACCGCCGCCGATTACATAAACAGATTTCTTGATGTCAGATTATAAGCTCTTTTCAAAGTCGTAAACAATCTGCTTCTGAAAATCATTCATATACTCCGAGGCCATGGCGAAAATTTCGTCGGGTACGGAATAATAGGCCTCGGCAACACCTCCTGCAATGGCGGCTACGGTATCGCTGTCACCGCCTATGGAAACGGCATTTCTGATGCAATCCTCAAAGCCCGTTGACTCGAAGAAGGCCTCAAGAGCCTGAGGAACGGAGCCCTGACAGGAAACATCAAAACGATAATCCGCTCTTATTTCATCAAGGGTAAAATCAATATCATAGTATTTTTCAAGGATATATTCCTTTATCTCTTCCTTGGATTTTCCCGATTTTGCAAGAAAAATCGCGGCGGCTGTTGCCTTTGCGCCTTTTATTCCCTCCGGGTGGTTATGAGTGACCGCAGCGGTAATTTCGGCAAAGCTTTCCGCTTCTTCAAGGCTTTTTGCGGCAAATCCGCAGGGGCTGACACGCATGGCGGAGCCGTTGCCCCAGCTGTTATACGGCGCCGAATCCTCACTGAAAAGCCAGCCGTAAAAATGGCCGCCGTAACCCGCATCGGGGTATTTTCTGCCATATTTCTTCATATAAAAGACGGTATTCTCCCCTAAATCGGAGCCGTCTTTTTTTGTTTTCATGATTGCCGAAGCGACTGCCAGAGTCATCATGCTGCCATCTGTCGGGAAGCACCCTTTACCGAAAAGCGGAAACTCCTTTGTCTTGATATTGTTCCACTCGTATCTTGAGCCGATAATGTCACCTGTAATTGCACCTTTCATTTTATGCACGTATAATTAAACCACTCGAAAGGGGTGGTTTTAATTATTTCTCCTTTCCATAAGTTTGGTTATATTTGCAGGAGTAGCTACCTGCGGTATAATTAAGACAAGCACTGTGGATTTGTATCTATTTTTTTACAGCTTAGACTGGTTGGAAGTGACTCAAACCACAGTGGTTTGTCTGAAATGGTAATTAGTTAGTTAACGCTTTGACGTTTTTATTTGCGTGAATACAAGGGCAAACCGCCTGTGGAAAACAGCAGTGCAGAAAAGTAAAGGAGGAAACCATGTATTACATTGGAATCGACATTTCAAAATTCAAACACGACTGTGCAGTAATTGACGATGCAGGAGATGTTGTTACCCCCTCGTGGTCATTTGCAAATGACCACGAGGGATTTTTGCAATTCAAAGTGTTGTTGGACTCTCTCGGAGCAGAAACAAGAATAGGACTTGAATCTACCGGTCATTACGGAACGAACCTTAAGCTTTTCCTTGAATCGTGTGACACCACATTCATGGAGTTTAATCCTCTCCTTATCAACCGATTCGTTAAAAGCAAGTCCCTGAGAAAGACCAAAACAGATGCGATTGATTGTGAGATGATTGCCCGTTATCTGATGACGGTAGAGTACAAGCCCTATCCACCATCATTTTACCACATTGAGAAGTTAAAGTCACTAACAAGATTTCGGGATAATCTTATCCGGCAAAGAAGTCGCCACCTTGTAGAGTTGACAAACATATTAGACAAGGTGTTTCCTGAGTTTAAGCCTTTCTTTAAAGGCAAGTTTTCAACCACGGCTCTATATATTCTTGCCAACTATTCATCTCCGGAAAAAATTGCAAATATGAACTCTAAATCTTATGAATCACTGAGAAAGTTATCTCGCGGCAGATTTTCAACAACCGATTTTGCAAGGCTTAAACTTCTTTCAAAAAATACTGTCGGACACTCTGATGATTTCTTATTACAGGAAATGAAAATTGTAATAGATTTATTCAGTCAGTTGGATTCAAAGGTAGATGAAACAGAAACTCTCATTGCTGAATGTGTTTCCGAGATAAATCCGCCTATGATTACCATTCCCGGCATAGGAATTGAATCTGCTGCTGTTATTCTTGCTGAATTCGGTGATTTTTCAAAGTTTGATAATCCCTCGCAGCTTCTGTCCTTTGCCGGTATGGAACCCGGATATTTTCAATCCGGTACAAACGAGTCAACTGGCAAAATGGTGAAACACGGTTCATCCTATCTGCGTTATGCTCTTATGAACTGTACTCAGACAGTCATAAATTACGAGCCTACATTTGCCGAATATTATGCAAAGAAACGAGCAGAAGGAAAACCTTACCGTGTTGCTCTTTCTCATACTGCCAAGAAACTTATTCGTGTCATTTTTACCTTGCAAACTAAAAACCTTGTTTATGATCCGGATGCCATAAGATAATCTTTA
>JAZUJJ010000059.1:0-18757 GCA_045642725.1 Acutalibacteraceae bacterium | reverse complement strand
CATTACTGCAAAAAACTTTTTCATGATATTACCGTCCTTTAACAATATATTGCATCTTTGACGATGCTTTTTACCTACATATAGTAGCATTTTGTTTATGCTTTGTCAACCGATTTATTCAAAAAATGTTCGCATTTTGTTAAAATTTTTTCGGTTTTTTCCGAAGAAATCCGCTTGAAATTTTCCTCCGGTAATTTGTTTACAATTTGTTCATAAAATAAAAGAATAACTTTCTTGTTTTGGGGCGAATAACATTATGTAGGCATAATAAAGATTTGGGATAAAATCCGGATTTACATTACATTTTAATTCGTTTCGGAAGTGAAAAAATGAACGAAATCAGACTTGAATTATATGAAAAAGAAAAACTGATACTCTCGCCCTTCGCCGCCCTTGCCTGTGAATCAAAGGGCAGAGTGAGAGCAGAGGAGGAATCTCCGGTCAGAACGGAGTTTCAGCGCGACAGAGACAGAATCATTCATTCCGACTCTTTCCGCAGATTAAAACATAAGACTCAGGTTTTTCTTTCTCCCGAGGGAGATCATTACCGTACCCGTCTGACGCATACGCTCGAGGTTTCACAGATAGCCCGTACCATTGCCTGTGCCCTTGCCCTTAATGAGGATCTGACAGAAGCCATAGCCCTGGGGCACGATCTGGGTCATACTCCTTTCGGTCACGCCGGTGAAAGAGCACTTGCTTCCGTTTGCCCTTTCGGCTTCAAGCACTATACTCAGAGCCTTCGTGTGGTTGATAAGCTTGAAAAGGACGGAGATGGCCTTAACCTTACCTTTGAGGTAAGAAACGGAATCGAAAGACATACAAACGGAGAGCCTGCCGCCACGCTTGAGGGCAGAATAGTCCGCCTTGCCGACAGAATAGCTTATATCAACCACGATATTGATGATGCGGAAATTGCGGGAATAATTACCGAGGACGATATTCCCGTTGAAATAAGAGATATTCTCGGCTACTCAAAAAGTGAGAGAATAAACACTCTTGTAACGGACTGTATCGAAAACAGCGGAGAAGACATTGTTCTTTCCGACGGAATTCAGATGGTTTTCGATTTGCTCCATAATTTCATGTTTGACAATGTATATACAAACCCCAAGTGTAAAAGTGAAGAGGTCAAGGCGGATGCCATGCTCAAAATTCTTTACACCGAGTTTGTGAAATACCCCGAAAAAATGCCGGAGAGCTACATAAGAATAGCAAGAACGGAGTCACCGGAAATTGCTGCCTGTGATTACATTGCGGGAATGACCGACAGATATGCCGTGCGGTTATTCAATAATATGTATGTACCGAAGGCGTGGACTTTTATTGATGAATGAGGCGTTAAAATGAAAAAGACTTTTCATTTGACAATTGCATTGATTTTTATTTTCGTTTCGCTTTTTTCCGTTTTCGGCTTTGTCTATGCCGACGAAGAGGAAGAAACCATTGACGGCCCGATGAGCCTTACCCAGACCGAGGATTCTTTTCAGACCCGCTCAACGACAGGTAAGACTTCTGCCCTCAATGTGCTGAATACCGAAAGAACCTACCGTGAAAAATATTCCAGAACGGCAAGGGGCGAAAGCGGCACGGAGCAGGAGAATGAAGATGATACGAAGGAAAACGAAGCCGAAGATACCGCAACGGTTCCCCGTACCGGAGTTCCTCATGATGTGGCATACACGACCTACAATGCAGGCGAAATAAAGAATTCGGCTCAGGACGGCAAGTTTACCACGGAGCCCGCTCCCGCCGAGCCGGAGTCAACTGATTTTTCCGAAATAATTGCGGGTATTTCCACGGAGAAATATGCGGATTATCAGGAAAATAATTATTATGAAAACGAATTATCTTTTTCCGAAACGGAAGCGGTACCGGAAAAAAGCGGAAAGCCCGGAGCTGTTTTTATCTGTGCGGCCGTGGTTGCGGTGCTTGCTCTTGCGGGAGCGGCGGCAACCGTGATCGTAACCAGAAGAAAGAGTGATGCCGGCACGGCAGAGAGGTGAAAGAATGGCAATAAATCCTGAATTTATTCAGGAGCTCCATAACAAGCTGGATATAGAAAGCGTTATTTCACCCTATGTTGAGCTGAAACGAAGGGGAAAGAATCTTGTGGGTCTGTGCCCTTTTCATAATGAAAAAACGGGCTCATTCACCGTCTTCCCCGAAACGGAGTCTTTCTATTGCTTCGGCTGCGGAGCTTCCGGAGATATTATTACATTTATAAGAAAAATCGAAAACCTCGATTATGTCGAAGCCGTCAAGGCGGCAGCAGACATGGCGGGTATGGTGATGCCTGAAAAGGGCTATGACGATTCCTTTGCCAAGGCAAGAAAAAGAGTTCTCAGTGCAAACAGAGAGGCGGCAAAGTTTTTCAACGCCTGCCTTATGAAAGAGGAAAACAGACACGCTCTTGATTATTTTCTGAAAAGAGGGCTCACCTTACAGACAATTACCCATTTCGGCCTCGGCTACGCTCCCGATGACTGGAGAGCGCTGACAAATCACCTTAAAGGTCTCGGCTACAATGAGCAGGAGCTTGTGAATGCCAACCTTGCACGCTGGCCGTCGGGTGAAGGGAAAAAGAGCTGTTATGACAATTTCAGAAACAGGGTCATGTTTCCAATAATTGACCTGAGAGGCAATGTCATTGCCTTCGGCGGCAGAGTTCTTGACGCGGATGCCAAGGGCATGAAATATATAAATACATCCGATACACTTGTTTTCAAAAAAGGTGACGGAGTTTTCGGCTTGAATTTTGCAAAGAATTCGCCGAGTCGTCAGCTCATACTCGTCGAGGGTTATATGGATGTTATTGCTCTGCATCAGGCGGGCTTTACAAACGCCGTGGCAGGTCTCGGAACGGCGTTTACAAAAGAAATGGCGGGTCTGCTTGCAAGATATGCCGATGAGCTTCTTATCTGTTATGACAATGATGAAGCCGGGCGGAAAGCAACCCAGCGGGTTCTGCCCATTCTCGGTCAGACCGGTCTTAAACTGAAAGTTGTCAAAATGGAGGGCGGAAAGGATGCGGATGAAATAATCCGCACCAACGGCAAAGAAAGATTTCAGGCCATTCTCAACGGGGCCGCCAATATGACGGAATACAAGCTGACCAATGAAATGGCGAAATACAATATCACCACCGATGACGGCAGGGCAAAATTCCTTTCCGCCGCCGCAAAGATACTTGCCGCCTGTACTCCCGTTGAGTGTGAAATATATACATTAAGGCTTTCGGAGCAATTCGGTATTGCCAAGGATTCTCTTTCGGCACAGGTCAGGCTTGAAGCCTCAAGACTGCGCAGGCAGAGGCAGGAGGAAAAGGCAAAGGAAGAAAGGAAAATTCTTTTTGATGCCTTTACCGACAATAATAATCCGGGCAGAGAAAAAAATCTGCGTGCGGCAAGAGCGGAGGAAACGATAATCTCTTCCCTTATGCGCAATCCGGATTTCTATGCGAAGCTGCGTGATAAATTTTCACCCGAAGATTTTGTTACGGATTTCAACAAAAAAGTCATAAAACATCTGATTTCTCTCATTGAGGGCGGTTATTCCACGGATCTTTCAATGTTTTCGTCGGAATTCGACCCGGATGAAATGAAAAGTGTCGGCAGAATCGCCATGCTTTTCGGAGAACTGAGCAACACGGTTAAGGAATGCGAAGACTGTATAAATGTGCTTAAAGAAGCTTCGGGTTCATCCTCGGCAGACCCGCTGACAATGAGCGACGAAGAATATCTGAAAGCATTTGCAGATAAAAACGGTAAAAAATAATATATCGGAGGATATTACAATATGGAAAACACAGAAAAGAAAAACCCCTTCAAAGGTCTTGTTGAAAAAGGAAAGGCCACAGGCAAGCTTACCACTCAGGAAATCGATACAGCCATTCTCGAAATGAATATCGAGGTCGAAGCCATTGACAAGCTTTACGAAACTCTTGAAGCGGAAAACATTGAGGTTATCGACGATATGATAAGCGGTGACCTTGAAAGCTTTGATATTGACATTCCCAAAACATCCGACATGGGCGTTGTTGACGAGAAATCGGCCAATATCGACGACCCCGTAAAGGTTTATCTCAAAGAGATAGGTAAGGTTCCCCTTCTTACTCCCGAAGAGGAAATTGAGCTTGCCATAAGAATATCCGACGATGACAAGCAGGCAAAGAAGCGTCTTGCAGAGGCCAACCTTCGTCTTGTTGTCAGCATTGCCAAAAGATATGTGGGCAGAGGTATGCAGTTCCTTGATCTTATTCAGGAGGGCAACCTGGGCCTTATCAAAGCGGTTGATAAGTTTGATTATACAAAGGGCTTCAAATTCTCAACCTATGCTACATGGTGGATAAGACAGGCCATAACAAGAGCCATTGCCGACCAGGCAAGAACTATCCGTATTCCCGTTCACATGGTTGAAACCATCAATAAGGTAAAGAAAACAAGCAGCCAGCTTCTTCATAAGAACGGCAGAGAGGCCACGGCAGAGGAAATTGCCAAAGAGCTCAATATGCCCGCCGAAAAGGTCAGAGATATTATGAGAGTGGCGCAGGAGCCCGTTTCTCTTGAAACTCCCATCGGTGAAGAGGAAGACAGCCATCTCGGTGACTTCATTCCCGATGATGATGCTCCCGCTCCGGAAAACGCAGCCTCAATGATGCTTCTAAAGGAACAGCTTGATGATGTTCTCGGCACTCTTACCCCCAGGGAAGCACAGGTGCTCCGTCTTCGCTTCGGCCTTGAGGGCGGTCATCCCCATACTCTTGAAGAGGTCGGTGCCGAATTCAATGTTACTCGTGAGCGCATCCGTCAGATTGAAGCAAAGACTCTCAGAAAGCTTCGTCACCCCAGCAGAAGCAAAAAATTAAAGGACTATCTTGAATAATCCGGCTAAAAATTACAAATCTGACAGAAATTTGTTACAATTTGTAACTTTTTTGCAATTTTGGGTTGACAAAGTAACAAAACAGTGATAAGATGTAACCACTTTGAAAGAAAAAGACAGGTACATGAAACCGAAAGGATGGTAAAATCTTATGAAAAAGGTACTTGCAATCGTACTCGCACTCGTAATTGCTCTTTCCGCTTCTTCTCTCGCATTCGCAGAAGAGGCCGCTGTTGACGCAGCAGCTCCCGCAGCATCAGCAACCACAAACATTTTCAATGTTGTAAGCGGTATTCTCGAAGACATCGCAGCTGCATTCAAGGGCACATCAATCCTTGAAACAATCAAGAACATCATTCTCCAGATTGAAGACCTCATCGCAAACTTCGCTTCCACAAGTGATGTTGCCGGTGCTATCGCAGATCTTGAGAGCAAGATTTTCTCCTTTGACCTTGCAAAAGATATCTTCGATTATGTAACAAACCTTATCAACACCCTTAAGCAGAAGATTAAGGACCTTTACAGCGGTAACAGAGAGACCGAAGTTATCGAAGAGACTGAGGCAGTTGCCAGCTCCGATACAGGTTCATCCGCAACTTTAGGTATTGTTGCTTTCGCAGCTGTTTCCGCAGCTTCCGCAGCAGCTTATGTTTGCCTTAAGAAGAAGGACTGATTAAAAAGTGCATAAAAATGCCTCCGCCGATTGGCGGAGGTTTTTTTGTCAGCTAAATAAGTTTTTACTTTTTTGCCGGAGTGTGCTATAATTCTGTAAAACACAAAAAAGGAATGAGAAAATGAAAGTCTGGATGAACGGAATATCGGATAGTGTACCTCTTTCGGAAATAAATATTCCGGGAACTCATGATTCCTGCGCACGATATGTGGCTTTTCCTCATTTTTCCAAATGTCATAATCTTTCCGTTGCCTCACAACTTGAAATGGGTATCAGGCTTTTTGATATGCGTGTCGAAAAAAAGGGGAACGAGCTTATCTGTGTTCACGCCATAGTGAATTGTAAGGACAGGCGTTTTTTCGGAAAAACCATTCTTTTCGGTGATGTCATAAAAGACTGCACTGATTTTCTGAAAAACAATCCTTCGGAAACCGTGATAATCTGTTTCAAACGGGATGACGGTGCCGGCGATGAAGAAACATTCAGACTGTTTTCGGAAAAATATCTCAATGAAATGTGGTACACGGGCAGCGAAATTCCCGCTCTCGGTCAGGTCAGAGGTAAGCTTGTGCTTATGAACCGCTGTTTTCATCAGGGTGACAGTCGGGGATTCGGGCTTGATTTCACACATTGGTGCTGCGGTGACCCGACGAAAAGCCTTGAACCCAATATTCATGGAAACGGCATCAAATACTATATTCAGGATGATTTTCAGGCATCCCCGAAAAACAAATGGAGCAATGCCGTTAAGCCTATGCTTGATGCAGAGCACGGAGAAGGAATTATTCTCAATTTCTTTTCTGCCAACGATTCCGTTCACAGCCCGGCATATTTCGCAAAATATATTGAAAAAAGACTTCCTGCCGATGCGTTTAAGCAAGGCAAAAAATACGGCTGGCTGCTGTTTGACTATCCGAAGGAATATATCGTTGACAGACTTATAAAATCAAATATGTGATAATAAGAACCCGAAATGCTTTGCATTTCAGAACCTTGTTGTCAAAACAATGAAAAAAGGATTGCCGCAAAAATGTGACAATCCTTTGATTTATATAAGGCATATTACATTGCCGCATACATACCGTACATCTTGCAATAGGTTCCGCCTGCATCCATAAGCTCTTTATGGGTGCCTTTTTCTTTGATACCGTCCTCGGTGAGAACGATGATTTCGTCGGCGTTTCTGATGGTGGTAAGGCGGTGAGCAATGGTGAGTGTTGTTCTGCCCTTTGCAAGGCGTTCAAGGGACTCCTGAACAAGCTTTTCGCTTTCGTTGTCAAGAGCCGATGTGGCTTCGTCAAGAAGAAGAATGGGCGGATCCTTTAAGAAAACACGGGCAATCGAAATTCTCTGTTTCTGACCGCCGGAGAGCTTGACGCCTCTTTCGCCGGTATAGGTTTCGTAGCCGTTTGGCAGCGACATGATGAAATCATGAGCGCCTGCCTGCTTTGCGGCCTTTTCAATTTCTTCCTGTGAGGCTCTGGGGTTGCCGTAAAGTATATTTTCTCTGATAGTACCGGAGAAAAGATAAACATCTTGAGCAACCACGCCTATGTTGCGGCGCAGGGATTTGAGAGTAATATCCTTGATGTTTTTGCCGTCAAGCAGAATATCGCCGCTTTTTGCTTCGTAAAATCTCGGAATGAGATTGCAGAGAGTGGTCTTGCCGCCGCCGCTCGGGCCGACTATTGCAAGATTTTCGCCCTGCTTGAGATGAAGGTCAAGGCTGTTGAGGATTTCTTTTTCACCCCCGGCGTAGCTGAAGCAAACATCACGGAATTCAATATCGCCTTTTACATCGGTAATATCAACTGCGTTTTCGCTGTCCTGAATTTCCGGAACCTCGTCCATTATTTCGGCAAAGCGTTCGATTCCGGTTATACCTCTGCTGAACTGTTCGCTGAAATCAATGATTGAGCGAATTGAAGAAAGCAGAGTTGAAACAAGAAGAAGACTTGCGGCAAAATCGCCGGGAGTAATGTTGCCGACATGCATAAAGTAAGCACCGACACCCACAACGGCAATGTACATTATTCCGTCAATACATCTTACTATGGCGTGGAAAGACGCCATGTATTTATAGTTTTTCTTTTTGATTTCGGCGTATTCCTTACAGCCGTCTGTAAATTTGAGCTTTTCGCTGTGTTCATTTGTAAATGAACGAACTACCCTCACGCCCAGCAGATTGTCTTCAATCCTTGCGTTGATTTCACCGACCTGATAGCGGCTCTTGCGGAAGGTTTCACGCATTTTTGTACGGCTCTGCTTTGTGAAGATTATCATAAACGGCATCATCACAAAAACCACAACGGCAAAGCGAATATCCATCTGAGCGAAAAGATAAAAGCTTGCAACAAATTTTATGACGGTGGTGAATACCATTTCCGGGAAGTGGTGTGCCCATTCCGCCACATCAAAAAGGTCTGAGGTCATACGGCTCATAAGCTGACCGACTTTTGTGTTGTCAAAAAATGTGAAGGAAAGAGTCTGAAGATGGTCAAACATATCCTCACGCATTTTTGTTTCGATGGTAACGCCCATTATGTGGCCGTAATAGGTTTCCGTGTAGTTTGCAATGCTGTCAATAGCCTTGAGCACAGCATACATTACACAGGTTTTCAGAATTATCGCCACTGTAAGAGTGTTTATGTCGCTTGTGGCACGGTTTGTAATATTTTTGACAATTACGGGCAGATAAATTTCACAGCCCGCGCAAAGTGCAGTGCAGAAAAGAACAAGAATCAGAGTCTTTATATGCGGCTTCAGATAGGGCAGGAAGCGCCCGACAAGGCTGATGCTTTCCTTTGCCGATTTTCTTTTCTTTTCTTCATATTTTTCCCCGGGTAAGGGGTCTCTGTCTCTTGCCAATCAAATCGCCGTCTTTCGTTTTTATTTCTGCCAGATTTTTACATAATCAACCGTGTACTGTGAGGTGAAATCGTGGTCGTGATTTACGGTTTCGGGAATTTCAAGGGAAACGATAACATCCTCGGGAACCTGGGAAACGCCCTTGCTGAAAGAGGTTCTGCCTGTTTCAACGCCGTTTATATAGAAAATGTATTCGTCGTCTGTCCATTCGAGGCCGTAGGTGTTGTATTCTTCATAGATGTTGTTTGCCTTGAAGCTGCCGACACAGCAGGAGTCAATGTTTTCAACATCGTCATCGCCGCCGTTGCAGTGAACGGTGCTGCAGACCGAGTTCCTGAGCGAAGGAATTTTGCTTTTTGCTTCCATTGCCTCGAAAATGTCAATTTCAGCTCCGCCGACACCGCCTGCGGAAAGCTCGTGGTCATAGGGATGATCGGCCTGAATCCAGAATGCGCTCCAGAAATCTCCGCCGTCGTTGCACTTGCATCTTATTTCATAGTAACCTTTGCAGTACTGCTGCTTCAGCTTGATCATGCCGACATACCAGCCCTCGCCGAATTCGCCGTTTTCAAGATATTCGGCGGTAAAAACAAGGTTGCCGTCCTTGACTTCGACTTGGCTTGCGGCGTTGAAGCCGCCGCGGCGTGAACCGGAACCGCGGTATTCCCAGGCATCGGTGTTGAGAGAGTCGCCGTTAAAATCGTCACAGAAAACAAGGTTATAGCCCGTCAGGTCAAGCTCCTGACCCATCGGGGTGAGCGCACCGTCAAAAATGACGGATGAAAACATTTCAAAGATTGCAATGAAAAGCGCGGAAATTCTCTTGAAAGAGAAACCGCCGCTGAAAAGCGAACGGTAAATATCGCCCACACGGTAAACTGCAAATCTCTGACGGTAAGCGAACTTAAGAAGATCAAATATTTTTTCGGTCATGATTTTTCCTCCTGTGATAACAAGTTTTTCTTTCTTTTGAATAAGCCAAAGAAACCTTTTCTTTCCGTTGGTTTTAAGTTGCTGTCAGCAGTTGCTTCTTGATTTTGATTAAGACTGTCTTTTTCTGTGCTTTCAATATCGTTATCAAAATCAATTATGATATTGACGGTGCTTTCATTAACATCATCTTTATTGTCTGAAAATTCTTCTTGTAATTTGCTTTTTTCAGAATCGAGGTTATAAGTTTGGGTTAACCTTTCGTACCATTCTTGTTTTGAAATAAGTATTTCTCTTGGCTTTGCCCCTTGACTTGGTCCGACAATGCCGTTTTCTTCAAGCTGGTCCATAACTCTGGAGGCTCTTGCATAGCCGAGCTTAAGCTTTTTCTGGAGCATGGTTGGGGATGCCTGACCTGCTTCGACAACAACCGAGGCGGCTTCATTGAACATGGGGTCAAGAACGTCGGCTTCATCGTCATCATAGCTGTGGTCCTTGAAAGCATCTCTGAATTTCTCTTCAATTTCCTCGAGGGCTTTGTCGGTGTAGGTTACTTCTGTTTGCTCTTTAATATAATTTACAACGGATTCAATTTCGTAATCACTGACTAAGCAGCTGCGAACCCGAACTAATTGAGGACAAGTTACACATTTGCACAGCATGTCTCCATTGCTGAGCAAGTGCTCTGCACCGTTTTCGTCAAGAATCATTCTTGAATCAAGTGCTGAAACAGTTCTGAAAGAAATTCTGGGTAAAATAGCTGATTTTATGTTACCGGAAACAGAAGAAGAAGCCGCACGATGGGTTGAGATAATAAAATGTATTCCGTAATGATAACCTTGCGAAATTAAAGAATATAAATTCGCTTTACAATCTTCACCACACGATTTGGTAAAGTCTTCAATGTTGTCAATAAAAATAATAAGTCTGGGAAGTGGTTGAATATCCGGACTGATTTTAATAATTTTTTCGTATGCCTCAATATTTGTGGCTCCGTTTATACACAAAACCGATTGACGCTTTATCATTTCACTTACAAGCCAATCAATACATACGGAAAATCTTTTTTCATCGCTGATAACAGGTATCTCTAAGCTTTGAATTCCATTGTAAATAGAAAATTCTGCTCTTGTTGAATCGAAAATAATAAATCTGGCTTCATCAGGTGCATTACTAAAGAGCAGATTCAGTAATATTGAGTGAAGAAGCATGGACTTTCCTGTGCCCAAGGTACCGGAAATCAATAAATGGTGAATTTTTCTTAAATCAGCAATAACAGGTTTATTGTCAATATCCTTTCCTAAGCATAATGCCAATTTGGTGCTTTGAGAAATTGAACGAAACTCTTGACACTCAAACAATTCTCTCAAAGCAACAAAATCGGTTTTTTCTTTTTCAATGTCAATACCGACGGTTGTTTTTTCGCTTATGGGAACAGTCAGAGAAACTTTTTGGCCTGATAGAGCTGATTCGATTTCGGGAATGGCAGAATACAGTTTTGCTATACGAACACCCGGATTCAGTTCGGCTTCAATACGATAAAAATATGGCGTTTCCGTAAAACTGAGAAGCTGTACGCCAACATTTTTTGATTTTAATGCCAAATTTGTTTTTTCCATAAAATCTTTTTCAAGATTTGTGTCTTTGACTTTTATTTGATTGCAAAACAAATCAATCGGGGGCGTAATATATGGCATATTTGATATTCCTTCATTTATTTGTTTCCAATGGGCTGAAAAATACATCTATTGTTAATATAACATATATGATATTCTTTTTCCATACTTAATTTATCTTTATTTTCCGGATATAAAGCAAAGCAGATATACTTATAGCCGAAACTGTAAGTATATCTGCCAAAATTCTGCTTATAGTTGTTTAATTAGTATGGACTTACTGTTCGTCTTTAAGAGCAACAGCCTTGTCAAAGAGCTTTTCAACATCCTCGGTGGGCTTCTTTGTAATAAGAGTAGCAACAACTGCAAAAATTGCACTGATTATTGCACCGGGGATGATTTCATATACGCCGGAAAGAGTTGAAAGCAAAGCATTTCCTTCAACGATGCCGAACTTATCCTGATTGAGAACGAGAAGCCAGAGAATGTCAACTGCTGCACCTGAAACGATACCTGCGATTGCACCGGCAACATTGAATCTCTTCCAGAAAAGTGAAAGCATTATTACTACGCTGAATGCGGCGCCGAAAAGACCCCAGGCGTTTTCAACAAGGCCCATGATGGTACCTGAATTGGGGTTGGAGGCGATTATAACCGCAACAACGGAAATGATGACAACGATTATACGGCCTGCCCAGAGCATTTCCTTGTCGCTTGCCTTGTTCTTGCGGAAAACGGGCTTGTAAAGGTCACTGGCAAAGGCAGAGGAGGAAGCAAGAAGCTGTGAGTCTGCCGTTGACATTGAGGCGGCAAGAATGGCGGTGAGAACGATGCCGGAGATAACTGCGGGGAAGAGCTTACGGGTCATCTGAATGAATACCGTGGAGCTGTCGGAAAGTTCACCGAGAAGAAGGTGACCGATGCAGCCTGCTGCAACGGAGAAGATAACGATGAGTACATTCCAGGTGATACCGATTTTTGCGCTCTTCTTAAGAGCCTTGTCTGATTCAAGGGACATATATCTTACGATGATGTGAGGCATTCCGAAGTAGCCGAGACCCCAGCCGAGACCGGAAACTATATCTTTCCAGTTTGCGAAAAGATTCCAGTAGCCTTCGGGAAGCTGTGCGGTGGTTTCTGCTGCTCCGCCGTTTTTGATTACGAAAAGAGCAAAGATGGGGGCGGCAAGCAGGGCGGCAAGCATAAGCATGCCCTGGAAGAAGTCTGTCCAGCAAACTGCCTTGAATCCGCCGAGGAAGGTGTAGCAAAGAATAATGGCGGCGGCAAGATACATGGCGGTCTTTTCGTTAATACCGATAACGGTGTTGAAAAGAGTTCCGCAGGCCTTCATGCTCGATGCGGCGTAAATTGTGTAAGCAACAAGGAAAATTACGGCGCAGATAATACGGATTGCGCTGTTTTTGGAAAGGAATCTGTTGGTGAGGTACTGGGGCAGGGTGATTGAGTCATTTGCCGCAATTGTGAATTTGCGAAGACGGGGTGCTTCAAGCATCCAGCTTATTGCATAGCCTATGGCAAGGCCTATGGCTATCCATGCCTGACCGATTCCGGCGGCATAAATGGAAGCGGGCAGACCCATGAGCACCCATGCGCTCATGTCGGAAGCGCCTGCCGAAAGGGCGGAAACCCAGGGACCCATTGAACGGCCGCCGAGGAAATAATCCTTTTCGCCGTTATCTTTTGACTTGGCAAAGAAATAAATGCCGATACCCAGCATAAATGCCAGATAAACAATGAAAATTACAAGTTCTGTGGTGTGCATAATAACCCTCCAATAATAATATGCCGGAATTATACCACAGATAAATACAAGAATGAAACACAGAACGCAGTATAGAATAAACTGTAAATAAAATGAGAAATAAAGCGACGAAACTATTGAAATATAAAGAAAAATCTATGATATTAAAACAAGAACAGAATGTTGAACAGTTCGGAAACGGAAAAATATTTTTGAAAATTTCCGAATTGACACGCTTGTCGGGTTTATGGTAAGATATTAACGATATTTTTTTGAGGAGTGGTATATTTGGCAGATTTCAAAGAAGGTCCGGTAATGTATGGCGTGGCCATAGCCATTGTCATTTTCATTATCGCCCAATCCCTGTTTTTCATTGTTAAATCATGGAAACACGGCAAAAGCATCGGCATCAAAAAAGAAACCCTTGTGAATACGGTGACATCAAGTATTCTTTTCACCATTGCTCCGGCTATTTCAATTCTTGTAACCGTCATTGCTCTTGCGGGCGCTCTCGGTATGGTTTTGCCCTGGATAAGACTTACGGTTATCGGTAACCTTGCCTATGAAACGGTTGCAGCGGAAAACGCTCTCGTTACCATGGGCGGAAGCCTCAGCCAGGAAGTCGTTGACCCCAAGCAGTTCACCACCGTTGCCTGGGCAATGAATCTCGGTGCCTGCTTCCCGCTTTTCTTCCTTCCTTTAGCTTGCCGCAAGCTTCAGAAAACAATCGGTACCGCCATAAACAAGAGCGAGAAAAGCTCTCAAATCGGCGATGTAGGTGCCGCCGCGGCGTTTATCGGTATTATTTCCGCTTTTATTGCAAGGGCTGTAAACGGCTGCTCCGTTCAGAGCCAGACCGCCGTAAACGAGGCAGGGGAAGAGGTCGTCACAAAAATCGTTTCCGAATCTTCGGGTCTTATTTCAATTCTCACCCTTGTCTGCGCCATTGTGTTTATGCTGATACTTCTGGTGCTCTGCAAGCGTGTCAAAGCCTTTGCAAAATTTGAGCCCTTTGCCATGCCCGTTGCAATGTTTGCCGCCATGGGCTGTGCAATGCTCTTCACAAAGGTGCTTCCGGAAAACCTTTCCACATTCACCTGGTATGAAATAGGAGGTGTGCTTTGATGAAAAAGAACTTCTTTGACAAAATACACACCTGGGGAACAATATGGGATTATGCCGCTTTGCTTGTTATGTGCGGTATGCCCGTGATTATGTCAATGGCATTCAGCGCCTGGCCCGATATGAAGGCACTGGGTAAAACAATGCTCGTGCTTATTCCTCTTTACTGGTCAACGGCAATAATTGAAATCTGTACCTATGTTCCCATGCTCGGTGCAGGCGGCACATACCTTTCCTTTGTTACCGGCAACATTTCAAACCTCAAGCTTCCCTGCGGCCTCAACGCCATGGAAAACGCCAAGGTAAGACCCAACACTGAGGAAGGCGAAGTTATTGCGACCATAGCCATTGCCGCTTCATCAATCACAACGACCGTTATTATCGCCATCGGCGTGCTCGCTTTTGCACCCGTTCTGCCGAAAATCACCGCAGAGGGTTCAATCTTTAAGAGCGCATTTGAAAATGTTCTTCCCGCTCTTTTCGGTGCCCTCGGAGCAAGCTATTTCATAAAGCATTGGAAGCTTGCAATCGGCCCGATCCTTATCGGAATCATCGTTTTGCTTATTGCTCCTTCAACTCAGGTCGGCGTTCTCATGTTTGTGACCATAGTTGTTTCCGTTGTAGGTGCGCTCATCATATATAAGAGCCTCTGGCTTGATGAATTCAAGGCATTCAAAGCCAAAAGAAAAGCAAAATAATCCATAAAACACGGCGATAAAGGTTTTATGTTGTGCAAAATCACACTTGATAAAAAACATATTTTAGTTTAATATACTAAAGGCAGAACTCATACTTTTGAAAGGAGTAATTTGTTATGATTAACTACACCAACGAAGTACAGAATATGTGCTGCGTAAAGCAGGGCCCCAATCACGGTCCCGCTCCCATCCCCGAAGAAGGCAAGTGGATAAAATCCAAAGAAATCAAAGACATTTCCGGCTTCACACACGGTATCGGCTGGTGCGCACCTCAGCAGGGTGCCTGCAAACTTTCCCTCAATGTTAAAAACGGTATCATCGAAGAAGCTCTTGTTGAGACCATCGGCTGCACCGGTATGACTCATTCCGCAGCTATGGCTGCCGAGATTCTTCCCGGCAAGACCGTTCTTGAGGCTCTCAACACCGACCTTGTTTGCGATGCTATCAATACCGCTATGCGTGAGCTTTTCCTTCAGATAGTTTACGGCCGTTCACAGTCCGCTTTCTCAGACGACGGTCTTTCAGTCGGCGCAGGCCTTGAAGACCTCGGTAAGGGTCTCCGCTCACAGGTCGGCACAATGTACGGCACAAAATTAAAGGGCGTTCGTTATCTTGAAATGGCTGAGGGTTATGTTACCAGACTTGCCATTGACGCTGACGATCAGGTTATCGGCTATGAATTCGTTTCACTCGGCAAGATGACCGACTTCATCAAGAAGGGCGACGACCCCACGACCGCATACAACAAGGCTATCGGTACCTACGGCAGATTTGCTGACGCCGCTAAGTACATCGATCCCCGTAAGGAATAATTTGTAAGAGGAGGTAAATCATAATGGCATTATTTGAAAGCTATGAGAGACGAGTTGACAAGATCAACGCCGTTCTCGCTGAATACGGTATTTCTTCCATCGAAGAATGTAAAGAAATCACTCTTGCAAAGGGTGTTGACTGTGATAAGATAGTCAGAGAAACCCAGCCTATCTGCTTTGAAAACGCTGTATGGGCTTACACTGTAGGCTGTGCAATCGCTATTAAATCCGGCTGCAAAAAGGCCGCTGACGCCGCCGCCGCTATCGGCGTAGGCCTTCAGAGCTTCTGCATTCCCGGTTCCGTTGCCGATAACAGAAAGGTCGGTCTCGGCCACGGTAATCTCGGCAAAATGCTTCTTTCCGAAGAGACAGAGTGCTTCTGCTTCCTTGCAGGTCACGAATCCTTCGCCGCTGCCGAGGGCGCAATCAAAATCGCTCTCAACGCAAATAAAGTAAGAGTTAATCCCCTTAAGGTTATCCTTAACGGTCTCGGCAAGGATGCTGCCATGATTATTTCAAGAATCAACGGCTTCACCTATGTTAAGACTGAGTTTGATCCCTACACCGAAACCGTAACGATCGTTGACGAAAAGGCATATTCCGACGGCGACAGAGCCAAGGTAAGATGCTACGGCGCCGACAATGTTCCCGAAGGCGTAGCTATCATGAAGCTTGAGAATGTCGGTGTTTCAATCACCGGTAACTCAACCAACCCCACAAGATTCCAGCATCCCGTTGCCGGCACCTATAAGAAATGGTGTGTTGAAAACGGCGTAAATTATTTCTCGGTTGCTTCCGGCGGCGGAACGGGCCGTACCCTTCACCCCGACAATATGGCAGCAGGCCCCTCCAGCTACGGCATGACCGATACTATGGGCAGAATGCACTCCGACGCTCAGTTTGCCGGCTCCTCATCAGTTCCCGCTCATGTTGAAATGATGGGCCTCATCGGCATGGGCAACAACCCCATGGTTGGTGCCACCGTTGCTTGTGCTGTTGCAGTTGAAGAAAGCTTCAAGGCGTAAGAATATCAACACTTTCCGGGCTTCGCTCTCTCGCAGAGCGGAGCTCTTTTTTTGTTCGTTTGGAGTCGAAATTTCAGAAAAATTGAGCAAAATTGAGCAAAATTATTTTTATTGATCAATCAGTGCAACTTTTTTGCATTGATAAATCCGCTCAATATAAGGAATCGCTATCAATATGTCATTCTCTTTTATGTGAATGTATTTTGCTGTGACTTCTGCCATTCCCTCCTTTGGCTTGAGCTTGTGGCCCATTATTGAGCTGAGCACCATTGGATCCAATCCTTGAGAATTTAAGGAAGTAGCAAAAGTATGTCTTAAGGAGTGTGTATTGTAATCCTCAAAGATTGCCTTCGCTTTTTGTTTCTTATTTGGACTGTTCAAATAAGAACTGTAACCGTGAATTATTCTTGATGCGTGTTTCATTACTGATGGAGAAACCGGTGTGCCATCTTCATATACATTAACAAATGATACCTCTTGTTCTCCGTAGTCAATATAAATGTCATATATGCCGTGCTTGTTCTTGAATTCAGAAGTATTTGGCCTTTTAGTTAAATATGTGTGAACGTATCTGTCTCCAAGGATTTCTTTTTGCTTTTCTTGTTTTTCTTTTGCTCGAATAAGAATCTCCTTTAATGAAGGACATATGGGAACATCCCGCTTTGAATTGTATTTAGGATTACTAATATACATCTTTGGGTCGTCAATCATCTGTCTTCTTATGCTTAAAATATTATTTTCAAAATCAACATCTTCCCATATCAGTCCAAATGCTTCGCCTAAGCGAGCTCCGGTATAGAGCGAAATAATCATCGGCAAATATGATGATGACCCTTCAGGAAATCTTTCAAATATTTTGTCTAGGGCATCTTCGGGAATTGCATTTCGAACCTGTTGCCTATGAAATCCGTTATCGTCATCTTCGTCGATTTTGGGAACCTGCAAATCATCAGAATAAAATTTTTCCAGATAACCATGCTCCCTTGCGTATTTAAACATATTACAATACATCCCATGTAAGTTTGACACTGTGTTATGAGAATAGCCTTCATCATCATACATAGTATCCAATACATCTTGTAAAATATCTACAGTGATGTTTTTTACGGGGAAATTACCTATGTATGGAACAATTAGATTTTTGATTTTTTTCTTATAACTGGCTTTGGTGGTGTCCTGCCACTTTTTCATTTTTGATTTTGCCGGAAACCAAATGTTAATGGCGAAATCGGCGACAGAAATATCACCTTGTTCTTTTTGGGGTGTTGAACCAGTAATATACAGTGCATCTCTTGCTTTTGTTCCTTCAGCAAGAGCTTCTTCTTCACTTAAAAAGCCCCCTTTATATATTCTGTTTCTTTTTCCTTGAATATCAGGGCCATAAAAGAAGTAGTCAAATACGATTTTTTGCTTTGTTTCTCTTGTAACGATATGAATGCTTGGAATTTTTTCCATTTTGCACCTTCCTTTAAGTGTCCTGCTTTTTGCACAGTGGAACAATGTTAAAAGGATCAGTTAAATCATTACCATTATTTCTTTCCAGAAAGTCTTTAAGTTCTGATGCTAACACTTTAACTTCTCCAAGCCTAATTGCCCTTAAAGCACCGCTCTTTATTAACTTCCGAACATAAGCAGGATTTGTGTGTATTATTTTTGAGACTTGAGGAACGGAATAAAGAGTTTCTGTTATTTCTTCATGAAGTAAAGCAGAGTTCATTATTAAAACCTCCATCTAATACTTCCTTGCCTCTTGTCGTCGTAAGTTTTGCATATTATTGAACAATCAGCAAGGATGTCGATTTCTTGTGTTCAAACAGTAAGCCAATGAGTAATAATTTCGGTAATATCAATCAGATGTCCCGAATTATCTTTGTGGTACCATCTGGGTTCGTGGATGCTCTTGAAAAGTTTCTTGTTGTATTTTTCGGGGTCTTTCAAGAAGAAGGCGATGTTGTTTTCAGATACCGTAGAAATCTCGTAAATATCGTCGTTAGCGACAGCATAATAGCAGCCGCTTTTTGCAGGAAGCCTGTCTTTTACGCTTGTCCAATCTTGAGGTACTAACATCTTTTTCATTTGTCTTACAACCTTTCATATTTATATTATTTTCAAAACCAAAAGAGTAGGTCGGAGCCGTTTTACGGTTCCGGCCCATTGTTTTTGCTTTTGAATATCTCAAACCGACAAAGAGGAAGACCTATCTGTCGGTCTGTTTTCTATTAGCCGTTTTGTATCTTTTGACCCTTCCGTGTTATGCTGTTACACGCTCGGACTTTCACCCCCCGATTCACTTACGGGGCCTCTCACCTGACGACCTGCGACGGTTTTATCACGCTCGGATCATCACCGGTGGGGAGTAGCTCTATG
>JAZUJJ010000058.1:0-8310 GCA_045642725.1 Acutalibacteraceae bacterium | reverse complement strand
TTCTATATTGTAATTTTCGGTGACCTTGACGGAGATGCATATATTACTGCATCAGATAGTTCATTGCTTCTTAAAGAACTGAAAGCACATGATTGGTCCAAAGCTAACATTGTGAATTATCTTGTTAAGGCTTCAGATCTTGATACCGATGCGTTTATTACTGCATCAGACAGTTCACTTGAAGTTAAGGCTCTTAAGAAACAGGGTTCGACTATCAGCCAAATTATAGGTAAAGGATTCTGATCAGTACAAAAGGCTGTAACGAAATAAAATCGTTACAGCCTTCATTTTATTTGTTTTTTACTCTTTTTGTTATCCAGCGCAATATGAACCAGAGGATAACGAGAAACTGGAAAATTGCGGCGGAAATGAAGATGAAATTCATGTTTTGTATGTTAAAGGTCATTCGCAGGCAGACCACGAGAGACCAGATAAGCCCGCTTACACAGACGGCTCTCGGGATGACTCCCCACCAGATACATGTGAAAACAATGGAGGGAATGAAAGCAATGGGAAGGGCGTATAAGAATATGAGCCACATTTTGCTGTCCTGAACCCCTGCAATTTTTACTGCAAAAAAGGCGAGGGAAGCAACGAGAAAAACAAGACCGACGGCCATAAGGGGAATTATGATTCTTTTTGACAGATGCGGCTTTTTCGGCTTGTTTTCGCTTATCTTGGGTAAATCGTCACCGATGATGTCGTTTATGGTGATGCCGTAAATCTCGGAAAGCTTGTTGAGCACAAGCAGGTCGGGCAGACCGTCACCGCGTTCCCATTTGGATATTGATTTGTCGGAATAGGTCAGCTTTTCGCCGAGCTCTGATTGAGTAATGCCGTGAGCTTTGCGCAGTTCTGTCAGATTCCGAGCAAGATTTTTCTTGAGCTGTTCCTCCGTCAAGGTTCTTTCATCTCCTTTTTTGGGGAAATAATGTGCCGGGAGAAAATTCTGTCTGCCTTATATTATACTATGTTATTTTTACAAAATCAAGGGCTGAAATCCTTGATATTGCTTGAATTCTCCTGTGAGTAGAGCGCTTTTTTCATCCGGTAGAGTGTGGTTTTATATCAGTAGGGTGACTTTTTTGCCTGATGTTATTAAAATATCCCGGTAAGAGGTGAACACGCATGGCAAAAATAAAGTATTATGATGTGACCCCGATAAGCAGCATTGATGAAATGATTTCTCTGGCGCTTAACGAGTGCCCCGAAAAAATTGCATACAGATATAAAGAGAACGGCGAAATAAAAGAAATAACATATAAGGCGTTTGTTGACCGTGTTTATGCGCTGGGCGCGTTTCTTGATTCTCAGGGCTGTGCCGACGGAAACATTGCCTGTATCGGCGCCAACAGCGTGAAATGGCTGACGGCTTATTTTGCGGCGCTGAGAAGCAGAGGTGCTTTTGTTCCCATTGACAAGGAACTTCCCGAAAAAGATATTATTCATCTGCTCCGTAAGAGTGAGAGCAATGTTGTCTTTTACGATGCGAAATATGAAGCTTTGCTTAAAGAAAAAAAGGATGAGCTGACCGGTATAAAGCTCTTTATCGGCTTTGACCGTGAAGCTGAAGAAGAAAACTTTATTTCTTTTGAAAAGTCAATATGTAAAGGTGAAAACCTTGACAAAGCGGGCTATCTTTACCGTCCCGAAAATGACGATAAAACAAAAATGAAAATGCTTGTTTTCACCTCCGGCACAACGGGTATGTCAAAGGGGGTTATGCTCAGTGAGCATAATCTCGTTTCCGGAGTTTATTACGGGCTTAAGGTTTCAACGGTTTTTGAAACAGGTCTTTCCGTTTTGCCCTATAATCACACATACGAGAGCGTAAGTGATATTCTCGTTTCGTTTCATCACCATTCAACTCTGTGCATAAATGAGAGCCTGACCGCTCTTCTGAAAAATCTCAAGCTGTATAAGCCGGATTATATTTATGTTGTGCCTGCCATGGCAGAGATGTTTTATTCACGCATAATGCGTGAGTTGACCGCAAAAAATATGAAGGAGCAGTTTGAAAAGGCCGTTTCCCGCAGCAACACAATGAGAAAAATCGGCATTGACAGACGAAAGGAAACATTTTCCTTTATCCATGATATTTTCGGCGGAAATCTCAGAAAAATCGTCTGCGGAGGCGCACCGATCAGAGCAGAGGTCGGCGAATTCTTTGACAATATCGGCATTGACCTCATAAACGGTTACGGAATTACGGAGTGTTCGCCCCTGGTCTGCGCCAATCCCGACAGTGCCAATGATTATAAAACCGCGGGCGTGCGTCTGCCCTGCGTTGAGTGGAAAATTTCGGAGCCCAATTCCGAGGGAATAGGCGAAATTCTCGTTAAGGGTGACATTGTAATGATCGGCTATTACAAAGACCCGGAGCTGACGGCTCAGGTGCTTTGTGACGGCTGGTTCAGCACCGGAGATTACGGCAGGATAACCGAGGATGACCGCCTTATTATTTCCGGCCGAAAGAAAAACATTATCGTTCTCAATAACGGAAAGAATATTTATCCCGAGGAAATTGAGGGTTATATTCAGGGCATTGAATATGTCAGCGAGGTCGTTGTCAGCGGCGAAAAGGACGAAAACGGCAACGAAAGCTCATTGCTTGCCGAGGTTTTTCTTACGGAGCGAAAAACTCCCGCTCAGGTGCTTCGTTCAATCAGGGATGCCTGCCGTGAGCTGCCCATATATAAACAGATTTCAAGAGTTAGTATAAGAGATAAAGAGTTTGAAAAAACCACGACCAATAAAATCAAACGCTTTAAGGACGAAAAGAAAAAAGAGGATAATGACTGAATTATGATTGTCAGGCGGATGCCCGTAAAACGATTTTACGGATATTCGCCTGATTTTTTTGCTGTTTTTTGTAAGAAAAATCTTTTTTTGTTGTCATTATAAATGAGAGTAATCTCAAAAAAATATGAAAAGAGGCAGCAGAATGAAAAAGAAAACGGTAAAATTAATCGCAGTCATATTGTTTTTGCTTATCTTTGCTTTCGGTATATCCTCCTGCAGATATACTTCCTCAAAGGTTATTACATACGATACGGAAAGCGCCGAAAGTGAAAGCAGTGACCCGGTGACATTTCAAAAAAGCGAAGAAACGCAGGCTTTATCATCGGAAATTTCCGAAAGCAGCAGAGAAACCGGCAAATCAGGCACCGAAAAATCAGACAAGGCGAAAACTACGCTCCCTTATAAAAAGTCCGCAGTTCCGAAATACAGCGGAGATACCGTTACCTACGCCGAGGAATCAAAGGGCATGTCACTCAGCGTGGCTGTTCCGAAAGAGGTGGTTTACGGCGAACAGTTTGTTTGTGAAGCAAAAATCACAAATAATACAGACGGCACAATAAAATACACAATCCCGGTTTACGATGAGAATGCGCATATGCAAATCAGAGTGAGTATCGGCACGGAAAATTATAAATTCATTGATTCCGATACTTTCGGCAGGTTATGCCCCCAGGCTGTAATGGGCCTTGAACTTAAGCCCGGCGAATCTTACACGGAAAAAATCAATTTTCTGCCTGTATTTTATGACGGCGGTCAGGAGAACATCAAAGGTATGGAATCCGTCAATTTCCCTGTGGGGCTTTATAACGGAACCGCAGCTTTTTATTATACGGCTGAAAAATACGAAACGCTGACATTGAATTTCTATGTAAGAATCGTTTCCGGTGAAAAGGAAAATCCGTACCCGGAGCAGACTAAGACTTATATTAATGAAGGTACATCAATCTGCTTGACCTACGGTTTGCCGGAATACGGTGCGGGAGAGCTGAAATATGTTGAAAAAGCAAGTGGGAAAAAGCATTATTTCAATTCCGATGAAGCCTGCATATTCGTCAGGTATCTGAATGCATACCCTCAGATATGCGAAGAGGTTTTTGACAGTGACGGAAACGGGAATTTTATCAATTATGATTATGCCATTCATCTTAAAAACAAAACCGTATATTATAACGCATCAACGGGAAAAATCGGAGAAACATCAACAGCCGCACTCAAAGGTGATGATAAGGATAATCTCAATAGTATTCTTAAGGAATATGACTATTATTAAAGGCGGATGTAAAGTAAGATTTTTCCGGATGTAAAGCGGGTTTGATAGACTTTTTTGTAAAATCGTGATATAATTCAGATTGAAAACAGATGTAAAATCTGTTTGACATTTCAAAAAGAACGGAGGAAAATCAATGAAAAAGATAATTGCTTTTATTCTCTCTTTTGTAATGATTTTGTGTGCTTTTCCGGTTTCATCATTTGCGGAAAACGACTTTATGGAGATTAATAATAGTGGGGTTAAAGTTCTTCGGTTAAACGGAGATTCTTATATTCATTGCCGTTTTGAGGCTTATGAGCGCAGCAGGCTTGCAGACGACGGCTTCAGCAAAATTTTTGTTGAGGAAAGGAAAGGGCTGTCCTGGCAGGAGGTTGGCGTAAAAGATATGGGAATTACATACGAGGACACACCGGACAGAACTCTGCACTATATTTTTTTCAAAACCGAGCCTCACGGTGAAAAAGTAAGAGTCAGGTTTGAAAAAGGTGCTTTGATTAGTGAAAGCACGGGAAAAGTCAACAAATCGTTTGCTGCTGATTATATTATTGATGAGTGTGAATTTAAAGTTTCGGTAAATGCAAATACAACGCCGCAGGAAAACAAAATGCCCGAAAATACATTTATACTCGGTGAAGCGATTCATATCTATATGAGTACAAATATCGGGCCGTACAAAGTTTTTGATACCGCAACAGGGAATGAATTACAGCTTAATAACGGGAGCTTTATTCCGGAAACCCCGGGGAAAAAAGAATATGAGTTTGTTGGCGGCGGAGGGCTGCTGAAAACCCGTTTTACCGTAAACATAATGGAAAAGGATGAGTATTTTGCGGCATCGGAAGAAAGAATACGAAATCTTGAAGAGCTTAAACGCGAGCACGCCGGAGAACTTTTTTCATATATCCGCGGTGCACTTAAAGAATCAATGGCTCTTTATTTCGGCTTTATGATGGCAGTTCCGGCATTGTTTATTACGGTTCCCGTTTCTCCGATAATAGTGGCGGTTTTAACATGTATTGTCGGAGTGGGCGAATGGGAAAGCAGTCTTATCAACACCATGCAATGAAGCTGTCGGCAAATTGACTTATGACCTGAATTTTATCGTAAATGTAAGGGCTGACCCCCGGGCAGCCCGAAAATCTGTCAGTTCTTATGGGACGCCAAGGATGTCGCCCACTGCGGTTAAAGAGTTTTAAGTTTTAAGTTATGTTTCTTTAGCTCCCTTTACCAAAGGGGGTGCCCGAAAGCCGGGGGTTTGCATATTTGCAACCTTTCGTCATTTCCTGCGGAAATGCCACCTCCCTTGAAATGGAGGCCAAAACGCTGTTTATTTTTAATCACGCCCTTCAAAGCGAACAAATAAACTTAGAAGTTCTTCCTTCCCCCTCGGGAAATTCCCCTGACAGGGGAAATGTCAGCGTAGCTGACAAAAGGGTAGCCGTCTGCGGCGAGCAAAAGGTGGATTGCCGTAAGGCAAGACGGATGAGGGGAAATATAAATTCGGAGTTGATTCACGGCTTACGCCGTGCCGGAGCGTCAAAATCGGTCAGAAACATTGTCGCACTGCTCGCTTGTTCGCTTCGCATTGCTCTGTGTTTCTTCCTCTCGCCAAGACTCTTTCATCCGCCACAGGCGGCAGAGCCTTGTCGAGCATCGCTCCCTACAAGTCGCACGAATTAACATTACCGATTATGTAGGGCGTGCTGACCTCAGCACGCCGCCATAAGAATATCCGGAGGATAATATAACCGTCCCCTGTCTTATGTGGAATGTTATTTGGATCATTGCTGAATAAGTTAGGAAGATGGAGTATCTCAAAACGAAAATGTAATGTTATTTCAAAACTGGGAATTCTTCTCGGGATAGTATCAATTTTTGTTTCTGCTTTGGGAATCGTCGAAGTAATAACAGGCAACTTATCTATGTTTTTTATGTTTATAGACAAGATTATGAGGAATCGTTATCTTTCGATTCTTTTTATCCGAATTATGCCTTTTATATGTGGATGGCTTTCGATTCAAACTATTATTTATAACAAACGAAAGGAATACATATTATGAAAAAAGTAGCGGTTTTTATGCTTGCATTATCTATGTTTGTATTTGCAGGGTGCACAAGTAATACAAAAATTTCAGAGGTTGACTCTAAGGTTGCGTACACGCCAAATCAAGAGGATTCCGGCTTATTTGAAACGGAATACCAGGTTTCTGAAAAATCAAAAGAAATATTAACTGATGTTTCCGAGACGGAAAATTTGATTGAGTATTTTGTGGAAAAAACCACATATAATACTTTCGATTCAGAAGATACGACTCCGCAAACTTCAAAGGAAGGCACATCCAAAATCACAGAAAACAGTACAAGGAGAATTAATACAACAGTAATCAACCCAAAAATAGGTGCTGTAACAAAGGATGCTGATTCAACAAAAAAAGCAACCGAAAAAGCTGTTGATGAAAGCAAGACCGTTGATTCAGGCACGAGAAAATACAGCAAAGAAAAAAACGGACTTTTGCTTGAAGTTTTCGCTCCGAAAACAATTAAAAAGGGTGAAAAATTTGTTTGTGAAGCAAAAATCACGAATAATACCGACAA
This sequence comes from Acutalibacteraceae bacterium, assembly GCA_045642725.1. GTDB lineage: Bacteria > Bacillota > Clostridia > Oscillospirales > Acutalibacteraceae > CAG-177. The sequence goes on along the minus strand of JAZUJJ010000058.1, from coordinate 1,643 downwards.
AAACATTTATTACAGTCACGAAACCTACACAAAGGAAAGTCTGAATGACAGAAAGCTGTCGGTTAAAATTAAATCCGGAAAGTATGAATTCCTGGATTGCGATAAATATGACACTTTGGAATTGAGCATGAGTGCAATTGACGTACTTAAACCCGGGGAATCATATATGCAGAAAATATCGTTCATACCTGGTATATGCAAAAGTTACTATTATGATGTTTCATTGGAAAACGCAGAAATTGAGTATTTTGAACCGGGAATCTGCCACGGGACGGCGGAATTCAAATGGTCTTCAAGTGGCGGTTACAATAATGACCAAAACATTTCTTTGAATTTTGATGTAGAAATCAAGTAAAGATAACATATTTGATTTCTGTAAGATACTTTTGAATACAGCATTCCCGGCAACTCGTAAGACAAGGAACCGTCCCCTGTCTTGTGTGAGCACACTTCACAGAAAGTTAAATACTTTTATAATAATTAATTTTTGGAGAGAAAACTATGAAGCGATTAAAAGTATTAGTGTTGATGATTGTTATTATTCTGGAATTGACCAGTTGCTCGATCGAAAAAGATATTGCCGTCGGCAGTGTTATTCAATTTGGGGAATATAATATTGATACAGATTTGTCGGATTCTGAGCCGATAGAATGGATTGTTATTGCAAAAGAAGACGGCAAACTGCTTCTGCTCAGCAGATATGCTCTTGAAGAAAAATACTTTAATACCGAAGAGTGGAGCGACACGACCATCGCCTGGGAAAACTCAAAACTCAGAGCTTGGCTGAACAGCAATTTCTATGAGGATGCATTCTCGGATGCTGAGAAGAACAGAATCATTCTTTCACACATAAATAATTCCGACAATTCCGAATTCGGGACAGACGGCGGGAATGACACCGATGACAATGTATTTCTGCTTTCCGCCGATGAAGTCACAAGTTATCTCACAGAAAAAAGATTCAGAATATGCGAGCCGACTCCTTATGCGCAAAAAACATACCGTTATATCGATGACGACTTGTCAGATGAATACAGGAGTTGTATGTGGTGGCTGAGAAGCGTCGGAGGAGAACCGAACAGGTTTTGCGTTGTCGATGATTATGCTTCTTCAATAGGGCTCAACGGAACCGATATTTCAACACCGCATTATGTAAGACCAGCTGTATGGGTAAGTTCCGGCAATTATAAAAACTATGAGTTTACTCCATCGGAGTGGAAATCGGTTTACTATATTCCGGAAGAACCGGATCGTTCTTTACCCGTGACAGTTACTTCAGCAAGAGTAGAAAGTGATATTAGTAGCTGAAATTATATAATTAGTGTAAGACAGGGGACGGTTCCTTGTCCTGTGGTATTGTTAATGTGTAAAGTTGATATATGCACAGCGTGCATTCGATATATTTGCCTGACGGCAAATTCGATATATGTTCCCTGAAGTCGCATAAAATATATCTGCAATGCAGATGTTGAAAGCCGGAGGTTTGCACATTTGCAGCCTTCCGTCATTTCCTGCGGAAATGCCACCTCCCTTGAAAGGGAGGCCAAAACGCTGTTTATTTTTAATCACGCCCTTCAAAGCGAACAAATAAACTTAGAAGTTCTTCCTTCCCCCTCGGGAAATTCCCCTGACAGGGGAAATGT
>JAZUJJ010000057.1:0-2484 GCA_045642725.1 Acutalibacteraceae bacterium | reverse complement strand
TGTGTATTTTATAATCCATGACCGTACTCCTTTTACTTAATATACAAATGTAAATCTTGAGCCGGGGGCGACATCACCGTTAAGATAGAAATCCATAATGTCACCGTCTGTCTGCATATTGTCGGAAAGCTTGAAATTAAAATGAACATTTTCTTTGCTGAGCCCGAGGGAGGAAAGGGGAACGGTAACGGTCATGCAATTTCCGCTGACGGAATATTCTGCCGAGCCGGATTTTTCAAAATTCCATCCTCCGGTTGATTTTTCGATTTTGACCGAATTTGCACCAGCGCTTTCTCTGTTGATGATGTATTCAAAGCCCTCCCAGTTGGCGGAAACACCGCTTGTGTCGGTATCAACTAAAATTCTCATCCATGCGTTATCGGTATAAGGAGAAATGTTTTCCTTGCAATAGATTCTGAAATAAATGTTATTTTCATCATTGCTGACTTCGGCTTTAATAAAATCATTTCTCATTGTACTGTTGTTATAATGAAGACCGACCCAACCGTCACAGTCGCGGTTATATGTGCTATTTTCATAGTGATAATATGTTTTGATGCCGTCGGCTTCATCGGTTGTTTCATCAATGCCTTTGAAACGCCTGATATTTGCGGCAAGCTGTGCATAGTAATAATCCTTCAGACGACCCGTTGAGGGCTCAATGTCACGGCTGTGTTCATCACTGAACTGATCGGGAAATGCATTATTTGTGCCTTCCCATTCGGAAAAATGGCCTGCGATCCATTCATTCCAGCCGTCAACAAAGATAAAATCGGGGTCGCATTCAATTGCATAATCCCACTGCTGCTGAAAGTTGAGACCGTAATAATCGGAATTTTCAATGTTTTTGTCAACATTTATAGTTTTTCCGCCGTAGTTATAAGAATAACCGTAGTCACCGTGAGTGAAGCTTCTTCCCTGAACGTTTCCTTCCGCATTCTGTGCGCTCAGCTTGCCGTCTTTTGCGTTCTGAGCAACGGAAACGCACATCTGCTCAACTCTGCCGTTAAGTGAATAACCGTATTTTGCCTGGGGATAATCGCTGCACCAGCCCCATGTTTTTTGAGAGAACGGTTTGTCGGAGGTAAAGTAAGAAGGGTCGTTGGTTCTGAATGTGAAAAATTCAAGGATTTCTTTTTCTAACTTATCGGTTTTTTTGAGGGCTTTTGAATGCGCCATAATCATCGGCTTGCCGTCCCACATGAACCAGAGGTCTTTATATTTGCCCTGAGAATAAATCTCATTATACAGGTGCTTAAGTGATACTGTTGTCGTGTTTCTGTCCGCTGAGAAAGGCAGCATATAAGCCATTTTCGGAACATTTACGCCGTCTTCTTTTGCTTTTTCAAAAACTTCAAAAAGCTTGAGGCAGGTGTTATCCCATGTTGCGGTATCGTTTGTGCAGTCAAAGAATATTACATCCACTCCGGCGTCGGCAAGAAGCTCCGCATTCTTTCTGATAACATATTCATCAAGGTCAGAATAATATCCCCAAATCGGTTCATTCCAGAAGAACGGTCTGCCGTCGGGATAATCCGGTTCGCTTTCCCAGACAGGGGAATTGAAATCATAAAGAATTTCGGGATGCTCTGCAAGAATTTCCGTTGCATTTTTTGCACTGAGCCATGAGCCGAAATTAGTGTGCCATGTCCAGTAAAACATTCCGACAAATTTTGTGTTATCCTTTTCACCGACTTCGGCTTTCATCGGCATAGTTCTGCCGAGACCGTCTGTCATAGCCCAGGTTTCCGGCTTGACGAGACCATCATACGATTCATTTATATTTTTGTTGTTGCCGACAATACCGGGAAATGCGGAAAATAATGACATAAAGAAAGATAAAATGCAAGCGATTATTCTTTTCATAAACTGTCTCCTGTCTTTTCTCGGTTTTATTCAGTTGAAAAAAGGACTTCGCTTTCGCAAAGTCCTTTTTCTGGAGGTACCACCCAGATTTGAACTGGGGAATCGCGGTTTTGCAGACATGGTCAAGAACTCTGAAACCTTTGATATATAAGGGCTTAACAGCCATCAATTTCGAAATGGTGGTAATATAGTGGCTGAAAACTGCCACCATTTTCCGTCCTCCGAAACAAGTCTTTTCTTCATTCTTATTTTAACTTGATTTACTGCAAAATTCAAGTGCTTTTCGTCTTTTTACACCGAATTATTTGGATGTTACCTGCTGAACTGAAATTCATAATGTTGAAATTTATTATCTTTTCAGCACTCTGATAACTGTTGAACGGCTGACATCAAACAGCCTTGCAAGATCCATAATCGTATATCCGTTTTCAAAATGTTTCGCTCTGATTTCCGCCTCTGCCTGCGGTGATAATTTTCTTTTTCTGCCGTTTTGACTATCATCTTTGGGATAATACTGATATTTACGGAAAGTTGTCTTATCCGACTTGTTTGACTCCTCAACCAAATCAAGATAATATTTCTTTTTTATGTGATTTATCAGCATATCCGCCTTTTCAT
>JAZUJJ010000056.1:0-10331 GCA_045642725.1 Acutalibacteraceae bacterium | reverse complement strand
CTGACAAGGAAAGTAATCATCAGATTAAGTCTTCTGCGATGTTCACCTTTTCTGTTGCCGCCCAACGGAATATACAGATAATCCTTAAACCATGTTGAAAGGGAAATGTGCCATTTGCGCCAGAAATCCTGAATCGTGGTTGCAAAATAGGGATGGTCAAAATTAAGCATCAGGCGGAAGCCCATAATTCTTGCACAACCTCTTGCAATATCGCTGTAACCGGAAAAATCACAGAAAATCTGTATTGTAAAAAGGAATGTGGCAATAAGCATTGCAAAGCCGTCAAAAGCAGTCAGATTATTGTAAACAGCATTGACTGCAACACAAACCGTGTCGGCAATTACGATTTTTTTGAAGTATCCCCAGAGCATAAGTCTTAAGCCGGAGGAAGCACGTTCACTGTCAAAATAGTGAACCTCCTCAAACTGAGGCAAAAGATTGCCACTTCTTTCGATGGGGCCTGCTACAAGCTGCGGAAAGAAAGAAACAAACAGTGCATATTTCGCAAAGTTTTTTTGTACCTTAATATCTCCTCTGTAAACATCAATTGAATACCCCAGAGCCTGAAAGATATAGAATGAGATACCCACAGGCAAAACAAGAGAATACGGAATAGGTGAATAATTTACATTGAAATGGTCTAATGCAGCATACAGTCCGCTTGTAAAGAAATTGAAATATTTGAATACAAACAGGATGCCGAGATTTATTATCAAGCTTAATGCAAGAAATGTCTTTTTTTTCTTTTTTTCTTCACTTTTATCTATCAGAATTGAGGCAATATACGTAACAAATGTTGAAGTTAAAAGTAATAAAGCATACGCCGCATTCCACCCCATATAGAAAATATAGCTGGCAATAAGTAACATAACCCAGCGATACTTATGAGGTAAAATAAAATATAAAATTGTTACGATTGGAAAGAAAATTAAAAATGTGAGTGAATTAAAAAGCATAGTGACCTCATTGCTTTTTTAAATATAATTTATGGATAAGGTTATAAGTTCCCGGTGAAAGTGCTGCCCAAGTCGCCTTAATTTTTGTGTTCTTGCTGCAGCCGGAAATTTTCAGTAATTCTGGAATGAATTTTCTGAGTTCTTTTAGCGCTTCTTTTCGTGCAGGTTTTACAATATCATCCTTTGCAAAGCAAGTTGCGGTTTGAATAAGTTTAACAGCGTATAACTGAGAAGAAATACCGCTTAGTTTATTATTGCCTTTCAAATCATTATAAATGATTCTTGCAGCCTTAATCGGATCAAGTAATTTATGAATGTTTGTCTTACCCTTGGATGCGGAATTTTCCCGAACGAAATAATTATATGGGCAAAAATCTTCATACACCGCTGATTTAGCTTGTGAAAACAGGCAATAATTCATTAGAAGATCTTCATTGTTTTTCATGGAAAAATCCATAACGCTCGTCACGCTTTCAGCGTGTAACAAGCTGTGGAACAAGCTTTTGTGGAAAAGCTTGTTCCACAGGCCGGGTTCAATATATGAACCCTCCAAAAGGTCGTAAAGCCCTTTTGTCTTATCCTGACGGATAAGACGGCCTGTGTTATAAAAGTACTTAACTTCATTATCTGGTTTAATAAGTTTATAACCACAGTGCGATATGTCTGCATTATGTTTGATTACATTATTATACAATCGTTCAAACATATCAGGCTCGATTGTGTCATCGCTGTCAATAAAACCTATATATTCTCCAGTTGCCGATTTAATTCCGGTTAAACGGGCAATTGTAACGCCTTCATTTTGTTTGTGAATTACTTTAACCCGGCTATCACGAACTGCAAATTCATCAAGTATTTCAGGGGAATTATCCTTTGAACCGTCATCTACACAAACGATTTCAATATCATTAATGGTTTGAGCGAGAATGCTGTCTAATGTGCCGGAAATATATTTTTCCGCATTATAAACGGGGACAACAATGCTGATTAAGGGACTCATATTTTTTCTCCTGTGATATTATACTCCGATTCCGAGAATTGAACTTTGATAAATACCATCCCACTGAATTAAGTACTGATATGCAAAGAATCCTGTATATCCGGCAATTAGCAATATTCTCATCAGTTTTTCATTTTCTCTGTATGCATGTTTAATGAGCCATGGGAGTAAAATAAGATTGTATATTTCCGTATATATGGGCAGACGGCCAACATAAATACCGCTGGTGAAAGAACTTGCCAGGTATACTGCTGCCGTAATAAATGAAGCATTTACACACATACTTATGAACGGTGGTGTTTCATTGACTTTGAAATATTGCCATTTTAGTAAGCTTAGTATCGATGGGACCATTGCAACTAGTACTCTTATTATATTTGTTCCCGTATCAGCTGCTGCATTTTCAAGGTCACGGGTGTATGCTGTATTTTCAACAGCACTGCCCATAACATCATCAATCAAACCTGAAAAAATCAAAGCCAGAATAACAAATGTTGCTGCAAATACACGTATATTAAAAGGTTTACCGGGCAGGCAAAACATAATAGGCAACATTATTATAGCCGATTCATGAATGCCGCCAAGTAACCAAAAATCCGTAGTCATTCCGAATCTTTTAAGTACCGGATTTGCTCCCATAATAATCAAAACAAGCGGAAGATAATAATACCACTTTTTATCAACCAGCCATTGGGTAAACATAAACAGAATGCAAACCGCGGTGAATTGTCTTATGCCATTACACATCCAGTTGCCAAGCAAGGATGAGCAAAGGAAGATAAACATTGAAAGACCTAAATCGGGGGAATATCGACGAATAACATGCTCAACAGCAAAAGCCTGAAAGCAAGCCAATCCTGCCAAAAGTATCTGCGGATGATTGTTGATGATTATTTTTATGAGAGTCATTACACCCCAGAAAAGGCGGCAATCACTATGAGATCTTACGGATCTTGCAAAATCATAAAAGAATATAGGCATTCTATCAAAATATCTTATATATGATCCGGTATCTCCGAACTCTGTTCTACAAGCAATAAGAATCAAAGGAACAGAAAAAATCAATATGCAGAACCCACGGGAAACATATTGATCTTCAACTCCGTCAGGTGCCTTTACCTTTTTTGACATACCGGGCTGAAAAAGATAACCGATGAACAATATCCAACAGTACATTATTATCCAAACTATTTGTCATCGGCTCCTTCCGTTTTTAGTTTTAAGTGTTAAGAGTTAAGTTTTAAGAATAGATTTTCTGCTTCTTTTACTGTCTTTTCTGTTGCAAAAAATGAAGCTCTTTCTTTCGCTTTTTCAGCGTAATATTTAAGGTTATCACCGGAGAGCATCTGCTTGATTCCGGTATAAATGCCATCTTCACTGTTTTCAATAACAATACCGTATTCGTTGTTTTCACCGAGGATTTCTTTTGCTCCGGAAACATCTGTCGAAACACATGGCTTTCCGAGAATTATTGCTTCGGTAACAGCGGTGCTTAAGCCCTCTGTTCTTGATGAGCAAACAAACAAATCGGAATTTTCAACAAATTTGTATGGGTTATTCTGAAAACCTGCGAAACGAAACCAATTACTATTATTATCATTTGAAATTTCAGATTTCATGCTTTCAATTTGATTTCCTGTTCCGACAATGGTAACTCCTATATCGTAATTCTCATCACGAAGTTTTTTACAAACACTGTAAAGCCTGTCAAATCCTTTTTCATTCGAAACTCGACCAACGGAAACAAATTCATATTGATGATTTTTTTCAATGGGATTTTCCTTATCGGCAAGTGACATTATTTTGTTAACATCATTTGTGTTATGAACGGTACAGGTTTTGTCTTTTATTCCGGTATAATTTGCAAAAGCATTTGAAACAGATTCGGAAACACCGACTATTGCATCACATTTTTTATAATCTTCAAAAGCAGATTTTTTACTGTTCCAGAATTTGAAAAATGTACCTGTTTCAGGATTACCATTATGAAGCCAGGCATATGTTTTTACCGATTTATCCGGGCAGCCTGCAATTACTTTTACCGGGGCACCGTGCATATAGGCGACAAGAATATCATAGTGTTCGTTACCGATAAAGTATTTATATAACCTTTTTGAGGAAAATAGTCTGAAAATATAGGCAATTCCTCGAGGACATGGAGCTTTTTTGCTGATGTATCTTATATTTTTATTCAAAAGTTCAAAATTTATTCCGTCACCAAACATAGTTTCAACGGTTATATCAAACTTTGAATAATCCATATTATTGACAAGGTTTACAAGAACTTTTTCAGCTCCGCCGCCGCCAAGAGAATTTATCAAGAACAAAATTTTTTTCATAAATTTTAAGTTTTAAATTAAGTATTAATTTCTCTATAGAGATCCAGATTATTATTTGGTTCGGGCAATTTGATTAATTCGCCCCATTTATAGTCATATTCATCCGGATCAAAATTAAAGAAACCACTTCCTCCAAAAAACGTCAGTTCACCAAAATAGATTTTATCATTGCATTCATAGAAGTCCACCCTAACATAAGGAAAATCTTCACATAAATCCTTGGCTATCTCAAACATTCTTTTTTGGTTTTCACCAAATTTATAAGATTTCAATATTTTTACTGCTTGGCTGTCTTGAAATTCAGTGGGAATACCATTTTCGTCAACATAAACACGTTTATGGTTAGTTGAGCGGTTTTCGTCTATTTGCATAAATCTCGGATTTCCATTGGAACAGATTATTTTATAATCACGGAGTTCTCCGGAATCATCTTCAAGATATTTTTCTATTACAATACGAGGCTTTTGATCTCTATAATTCCATTCACGGCCAAACCAATAAAGATTAGATTTCATCCAGACTTTCATTATTTTCTTCCAAATGAACCAGTTTACAGCATTTTTGTTAGTGACAATCAGATTCCATCCGCTTCCATGAGAGGCTTTTAGAACGAATTTTTGCGGTAAAGATTCTATATTGATATCATCTACATTGTCATAAACTGCAATAAGTTCATTTAACAATTCTGAATATCCCTTATCGGAAAGATATTGTCTGACTTCGTATTTATCCGAACAAATCGGCATTCTGATGTCACGATAAAAAAGCTTTAACCATTGTAGTTTTTCGGTATATCTTGTAGGGCTTTTAAGATTTAGTTCTCGTCCGAGTTTTCGATAGAGCATCGAAATATATGTATAATCATCATATTTTTTACAATCTTTTTCCCCTTTAATTCGCCAGTATTCTCTGTGAGCAAGATTGCCAATGTCAGTCTTCCTAATAATCTTTTTAATATTTTCCATCATGCAAAATTCTCCTAAAAATTTGCTAATTCTTAAGTTTAGCATCATCAACTAATATTGTTAGATTATTATCTCCTAATTTTTGTAAGGTTCTTCCTTCTTTTCTAAAATCAATTTTAAGCAAATTTGAAGAAATATCTATCAACGCAGAACATACCGGAGTACCAACATTTACTCTCTTGCCCAATGACTCAAGCATAACAAGTCCCTGTGGTATATCTTCAGTTATATACCTTGAATTTGAAACTGTTGGACCGGTAGGTGCTGAATTGTTCGCATAGTCAAAAAAGACTTTCGTTGAATCTACAGATAAATCTATAGAGTTTCTAAATTTACAGGCATCAACATACGAAACTCGTTTGCAATTGAACTTCTCTAATACATTCATTTTTTCGCTATCCAATGCAAGCACCAAATTCCAAACAGAAGAAGTGAAAACTTCTCTATACATCGAATATTCAGTATTTATTTCTTTGCAACGCTCTATTCGCGGCACACTCATAATTGCCCCTACAGTATGAACGATTAGATTAGGATTGTGAAGTGCTGCTGAAACTACGGAATTAGTATACACGAAATTGTATCCTAATTTGTCAAGAACATTTTTTGCAACAGTCTCGTTTTTAGAAGGAAATACACCTAACGGATTTCGTACATTTCTGAATAAAACTTTCACTTGACCTGGCTTAACTATTCGACAATCAATAGGGGAACTTTCCGCCTCAACGATTGTGATATTTTTGTTGCAATATTTCAAGAAATAACATGTCGAGAGGTATCCAGGCTCAATCAAAATGATTTGCCCGTCCTCAAGATATTGAGATATTTTTTTTATTATTTCATCATGGTAATTCGTTTGAACAAATATAATGATGAGTTCCTGATCGATAATTGCTTTATCGAATTCTTTTGTAACACTAACATTAGCGACTCTTATACCATTATCATCTTCTAATAGGATTTTATTATCGTTATAAATCTTTTCAAAATGTGAACTGTGTAGGTTGGAATCAGATGCTTTCAATAATGTAACATTGTTACCTTTCAATGCCAAATCTGCTGCCACAGCAGATCCTGCATTACCACATCCAATAATGGAAATTTTCATTCTTTCACTCCTAATATCCTATTTTGCTTGCCATTTTCTGTATTTCAGTACCAAATTTGTCGGTACAAAAATCTTCATCAGATTTATTATCGGTCTCACATACCACTTAATTGGATACCCGAGCAATCTATAACCGATAATATCTGTTTTAAAAGAATTCCAACGAACCTTTGCTGTTCTTCTTTTTATTGCTGCTTCATCTTCTCTTACGAGATAAAGCGGTTCATCGGTATTAACGCCTTTATAGCCTGCGGCGAAAAAACGGTACCAAAGGTCTCTGTCCTGACCTCTGACGGTTCTCGGACAAACAGTGTAGCCGTTCAGCTTATCATACACATATTTGTATGTGAGTATTGTTGCATGATTGAACGGGACCTCTTTATGCGGAGTGAATTTGTCCGGTTCGGCAGGCCTTACATCAACAGCACCGAATGAACCGTCTTCGCTGAATCTCTGCATTGCCGTTCCGACAAGAACCGCATCAGGATGTGATTTAAGATAATCAAGCTGCTTTTCAAATCTGTCGGGAGTGCACTTATCGTCTCCGTCCATACGTGCGGCAAATTCACCGGTGGCATTTTCAAGACAATGGTTCAGGCTGAATGCAAGTCGGGAATTAACTTCGTTTTTCAGCAGAATGATTTTATCGGGATATTTCTTTGCATATTCCGATGCAACAGCATAAGTGTTATCGGTTGAACAATCGTCGCAAAGAATAAGCTCCCAGTTTGTGTATGTTTGAGCAGTAATCGAATCTATTGCTTCCGATAGAGTATCTCCGCAATTGTAAATTCCCATAAGAATGGAAATTTTACCGTAGTCTGTCATAAGCACTCCTGAAAATCGGTTTATTGAGCGAGCCCCATTATCTTCATAATACTTTCGTTTACGATTCTTACATCGTATTTTTCAACGGCGATTTTTCTTCCTTTTTCGCCCATGGGAGCGGCTTCATCGGGGCAGAGGATGAAGGCTTCCATAACCTTTGAGAGAGTATCGGTGTCTTTCACCGGAACGAGGATGCCGTTTTCTTTGTTTGTTACGGTTTCACGGCAGCCGGGTGCATCTGTTGTGATGACTGCTCTGCCGCAAGCCATGGCTTCAAGCACGGTTTTGGGCGTACCCTCATGATATGAAGGTAAAACAAACACGCTGCACTGGTCCATATACGGGCGGATATCGGTCTGCTCGCCAAAATATTCAACCGAGCCGTCATCGATGTATGTCTGCAATTCCTCGGGTGTGATTGCCGAGGGATTTGTGTCATAAGGACCCACAAGCAAACATCTTGTTTTGGGGTATTTTGCGTGAATGATTCTTGCGGCGTCTATATATTCGCCGACACCCTTATCACGGATAAGTCTTGCAATGCAGAGGAAAGCAGTCTTTTCGGGAAGCGGTGTTGGAACGAATTTCTCCGTATCAACACCGGAGCCGTTAATCATAAAGCATTTTTCTTCTTTGACAATGCCGTTGTCGGAGAAAAACGCAAGGTCATCGGGATTTTGGAACATGATTCTCTTTGCGAATTTCAGTGAGAATTTATATTCCATCATCATCAGCTTTTTGACGATTGAATCTTCACCGATAAGCACGGAGCCGAGACCTGCGATGAGGGGATAAACCTCTTTGATGCCTTTAAGCCTTGCGGCAATTCCGCCGTAAATAACGGGTTTTGCCTGGTATGAGAAAATTATATCCGGATTTTCCGATTTGAGAACTTTCTGAATGCTTCTCAGAGTTTTAAGGTCATTGAGCGGATTAGTTCCGTTTCTCTCGGCATCTATCTGCCTGTATTTGATTCCGTTTTCGGCGAATTTATCACTCCACTCGCTTTCGGGAAGCTGACCGACGGCAACAACATTGTAGCCGAGTGCCTTGAAAGCCTTCATCATATCGGTTCTGAACCAGAAAAGTGAATGAGTGTGGCAGGAGAGCACCATAATGGTTTTGCCTTCGCTTTTTTTCATTTCGCCTGTGCCGCCCTCAACAACGCCGTCCTGTTTGAGAACATTGAAAACGGTTCCGAAGAAGCATTTTACATCAAAGCCGAAGCTGAGCTTTTCAACATATTCACCGTCAAGCTTTGCCTTGACATCAATTTCAAGCTCGTCTCTGCCGTTTATCTGAGCCCAGCCGGTAAGACCGGGTTTGATATCATTAGCACCGTATTTGTCACGCTCGTCAAGTAAATCATATTGATTCCAGAGAGCGGGACGAGGACCGATAATGCTCATGTGGCCGACGAATATATCCCAGATCTGCGGAAGCTCGTCAAGACTTGTCTTTCTGAGGATTTTGCCGACTCTTGTAATATACTGGTCGGGATTCTCAAGAAGATGTGTGGGAGTGTCGTGAGGCGTTGACATTTTCATGCTTCTGAATTTGTGAAGGCTGAAATGTGTCTTGCCCTTGCCGACTCTCTTCTGCTTGAAAAATGCCGGACCCGGATCGTCAATTTTGATCGCCAGTATCAGAATCAGAAATACCGGTGAAAGCACTATCAATCCGATGAAAGAAAGCAAAATATCTATAATTCTTTTGACATATTTAGAATACAAGTTATCACTACCCAATTCTACCCCAAGTATAATTAACCTATTTTGGCACATTATAGTATAATATTATAAAAAAATCAATCCGTTTTAGAAAATAAAATTAAAATATAAAACCATATTTATGAAACTGTCGGTTAAATATGCGTAATGACATCCGGATTTGTATTCAGAATGTGAAATGATAAATTTCTAATGGGTAAAAATGGAGAGCTGAAATAAAATTTAATATTGAAATCCCAATAAAATAAGCAATTCCGGAATAACGAAAATCTGATATTCCGGAATTGCATTTATGTTTTATTAGATTTTATTTCTTCAGTTTTTTGGCGACGGAATATGCTGCTGCACCAACTGTGGCACAAGCGGCTCCTGCGGCAGTGGCTTTTGCGGTTGTAATTGCTTTCTTAAGCAGTCCGGGTGAAGCCATATCCTTCTGGATAAGCTTATTGATTATGCCGTCAATTTTTTCATTTCCGGTAACCGAGGAACCTCCGGCAAGGTCGATATCACCTTCACCGACAACATATCCCTTGACGAAAACATCAAGAACGGTGTTGCGTACGATTTTATCAAGGGGAAGATGGCCGACAAGTGAGTAGGTTGCCGAATCGCTTTGGAAAGCAAGCTCGGGATGACCTTTGACAGCTTCAACGGCTTCCTTGAGGTCCTTAAGGTATTCATCAATAACATCCTTATGGCTGCAGGTAACCATGGCGTGAAGAGCATCGGGGTGCTGTAATCTGTCGATATGCCAACCCTTTTCCTGCATCTTGTCGCCGATTGCAAAAATGTTGCAGTTTACGGGATCCTTTGAGCGGTAAGAAATCAGGCTGCATTTGGGGTCGCCGATGATTTCAAGCTCGGGAATGCTTCTGAGACCTTCACGGATTCTGTCGGAATTTTCCATGGTCTGCTTTGCCATTTCGATATAACCCTGTCTGCCGTTTGCCTGAATGGCAGCCCAAGCCGCAGCATAAGCTCCGCCGGGTCGTGTGCCGAGGAATGCAGGTGAGGCAAAAACTCCTCCGGGCCAGCTGTGATGAGCGAAGCACTGGCAGCGGAAAATATCAACATTCTTATACAGAATACAGCTGCATCCTTTTGATGCAAAACCGTACTTGTGAATATCTGCGGACATACTTGTAACGCCGGGAACACGGAAATCGAACAGAGGAAGCGATGCACCCGCTTGCTCCATGAAGGGCAGAAGATACCCGCCGACACAGGCGTCAACATGAACGGGAATATCATACTTGATGCCGAGCTGACCGAGCTCGGTGATGGGGTCGATTATGCCGTGAGGATATTCAGGTGCTCCGCCGAGAAGCATGATGGTGTTGTGATTTATGAGCTTTTTGACCTTGGAAATATCTATCTGATAATTTTCGTCAACGGGAACAACATG
>JAZUJJ010000055.1:0-4902 GCA_045642725.1 Acutalibacteraceae bacterium | reverse complement strand
GCAGGTTTTATTTCGATTTAGAGCGGGCAGATGCAAGGCGACCGATTGAGGAATACTGTATGTATTCCGAATGAGGGCAACGAAGCAGATGTTCGTTATAAATTGAAATAAAATGGGTTCGGATTATCCTCACTCGGTTAGGCACAGTAGTCAAAAAGTAATTCCAGCGTGTAGGCTTTGTAATAAAGGTATGCTTCAAAAAAGCTTTTGCCTTTAATCATCTGAAGACATCTTTCCACAAGCTCGGAATAAATATTTTCCCAGATATTCTGAGCATCGGGAAGCTTGTCGATTTCAGAAACGATTGACGGTGCAATGCGGTAGTATTCTTCAATTTCGTCTTTGCCGTTATTCATTTGCGCAAGGTAATTGTCTCTGAAATTTCTCAGAGCTTCAAGCTCGTCACAGTTGTCGGGCAGAGCTTTTGCTCTGAGGCAGGCTGTTGTCAGAAAACAGCCGGGGTCCGAGCCGAAAGTGTTATGGCTGCTTTTAAGGCCTGAATCTGCCGAGGGCTTTCTTAAACCGAATTTCAAAATTTTCATTTTCTTTTCCTCCGCTTCTGAGCTGAATATGTTTTGTTTACATTTACAATTATAAACATATTCAGTCCCAAAAAACGGACTTAAAGCAGAATAAAGGCCAAAACTATAAGAATTCCGATAACTTCTGCGGCAAACAGCAGAACTTTCAGCCACAGCTTTGTAATCACACCGAGGATCTTGAATGAAATAACCAACAGTGCAATCAATGTCAGACAAATCATTGTAATTCCTCCTTTTGCCTGTATTTTACATAAAGGTATTGATAAAGTGTTGTGCTGTCAGCACAAATTTCTTTTCCTTCTGACACATATATAATACAATGAATACCGCAAAACATAAAGCCATGTTCGGCGGAATTAAAGCCGCCTATTTGCACATTCGGGGAGAAATAAATAAAAGCCAACCGTTCCCTGCATTGTGCAAAAACGGTTGGCTTTCTTAAGATTATTCATTCACTTGTAAAATTATCTTTGGTTTTGCTCCGGCAATCCTTTTCTGTTCTTCACGCTGCATTCAATCTCTCGTCAAAATTATACCGTATGCTTTTTCGGTTTTGGCTTTTACATCATTTTTGATTTCTTCAATCTTTTTCATTTGCTTATTTGTGGCAAAATAAAAGCTGATATCATCGTATTCATTTATCAGATATGTTCCGGTGAAATCGATTGAACTCCAGTCGCATTTTTTTACATCTTCATAAAAACCAAAAAGATAAGAGGACAGAAAATACAAATCATAGCTGTTCCAAAAACGGTCTCTTGCTATTTTGCAAAAAGTATCGCTTGCTTTTCTGAAATCCCGTTCTGCAAAATATTCCGTTCCCATTCTGTAAATGCAACAACTGTAAGTCCATTTGGCTGTGGGAGGCAGAAGTATTATCAGAGCAAGCACAACGCAAATAATTATTTTTGTTTTTTTCTTGAATAAAGGCGGATAATCCGTACCGCTGTTCAGGGCAGCATTGCTTGCTGATGCATTTTTGATTTTTGAAACATAATCACTGTTTATACTTTTTTTGTCGGTTTTATCCTCATTTTTCTGCTTGCGCTCTGCACATTCCGACTCAATTTTTTCCCAATACTCGATTTCTTCCCAGTACTCGATTTCCTCCCGGTATGTATCGTGTTTATCATACTTGCCTGATGCACTGCCGCTTTTTTCTTTGTAGTCATCGGGGTCACGGCCCTGACCTCTCATATATCTGTCAAAGCTTTTTTCGTCCCTGTACCGATATACCTGATCGGGACGAGGATGTTCATCATTATAAAGATCAGCCTCAGCTCTTTTATAATTGATTTTGTCAGACATCTGCGTATCTCCTTAAAATAACGATAAAGTCAAATATATTACGGCTTTATTTTTTCTCTTCTTCGGGTTTGTTTTTTCCGGCTTCGGAATCGGTTTTGTCTTCAGATTTATCATATTCACCTAAACCGTACTTTTTTCTTATCTCCTTGGGAAAATAGCTTATGGGTTCAACGTATGATATTTCTGTATCTGACATTGGTTTTTCCTCCGTTCTTTTAATATGGCAATTATTTTCCTTTGTCAACTACTATTTTACACATATTCAGTCCGAAAAAACGGACTTAAAAAGCAGATTCGGCGGAAAAAGCCGAATCTGCAATTTTTATTCATAAAGCCTTGCGGTTTGATTTGCAATTTCTTTAAGCTCCTGCCTTACCTCTTGCGGTGAGATAACCTCACATTCACCGGGAAAGCCGAAGAGCCAGGAATAAAACTGCTTGCTGACAACCACATCCACCGACACGGTGAAATGTTCACCGTCGGCCTCGGGAAAAATCGAAACATCCTTTCCGAATCTGTCAAGAACAACATTGACGAGCTGATTGGAAAATCTGATTTTTACATTCTTTTCCTCACCGTGAAACATACTGAAAACCTTTTTGTTGTATGAGGAAAGGTCGATTTCGTCAAAAGCTTCGTGCCCCGTGCGCTTATTCTGAGTTGCCAGAACATTTTTCATTCTGTCAACCCGGTAATGCTTTACGGTGTCGGATTCCGTGTCGAAGCCGAGCATATAATAATTTTCGTCCTCCCAGATAAGGCAGACGGGGCTGATTTCGTAAACCTTGCCGCCGTGTCTGAATTCCGGGGCCTTGCGGATATTGTAGTTGAAATATTTGAATCTGACCGTGCAGTCTTCGTTTATGGCTGTGGCAATATGGTCAATATTGTTGAAAATGTTTGTCTGTTCCGTTTTGACTCGGTTGTGAACGACCACCTGACGCTGAAGCTGTGAGGCCTCATATTTGTTTGTCAGATGCTCGAGCTTTTTTATCATGTCAAGGCTCTGCTTTTCGGTGATGAATTTTGAGCTTTGAACCGAGTCAACAAGCATTTTGATTTCGGGCAGCTCAAAATCCGTTGAGGCGTAAAAATAGCCTCCGTTTTTGCCTTTGACAAGCAGAATGTCATCGCCGTAAAGACGAAGCTGCTCAATGTCATCGTAAACCGATTTTCTTTCAACATTGATGCCGTTTGAATCAAGGTGTTCGATTATCCGTGCAACGCTGACAGGATGTTCTGCGTTGGAATTTTCCATAAGGAAATCACGGATGTAAAGTATTCTCAGTTTCTGGCTTACGCCGCTTGATACTTTCATATTTGTTTCTCCGATGCAGGATTATTTTTGCCTTTTTGAATATTATATAATATTTCGTAAAATCAATCAACATAAATGTTCCGTATCGTTGAAATATTACATTTCAGGTGATATAATAAACCAAATCCCGATTACACACGGTGAATAAACGATTGGAGAAGAAAAATGATTAAAAGAATTATTGCACTGATTTTTTCGATTTTGCTTTTTGCCGGCTATCCGTTTAAGAATACGGAATATGCCTTTCCCGTTTCCGTTGAAGGCTCTGTTTTCGGCGGTGCCTCCGGCGACAGTATTGAAACCGAGCTTAAGTTTGACTCAAAATGGGTAACGCAGGCAAGCAATAAGCTTTATAACGGTATGCTGGCTCAGTTTTCCGCTCTTCTCTGTGCGGATTGCTATTTCCGCTCAAAGGATGTGGCAAAGGGAACTCAGAACAGAGTTGTTTTTGAAGGCAATGATGAATACACTCAGACGGCTTTGCTTGAAAAGCTTGGTTATACCGATGTGAAATTCATTGAAACATACAAGGTAGGGCAGTATGCCTCCGATACCAATGACAGTGCAACCTTCCTTGCCGCATATAAGAAAATCAACAATGAGTACGATTCATATATTTTTGTTCTGCGCGGCTGTTTTTCAATCGGTGAGCGCCTGAGCATTTTTGACATCGGCAGTGCTTCGCAGAGCTATAAGGACCTGACCGGTGAGCACGGCGAATGGTTAAATGCCGATTATTATAAAGGCCTTGATGTTGCCGCAAACAGAGCAAAGAAATTCATGGAAGAATATATGAGCAGTCACGATGACCCGGAGTGTGAGGATTCGGTTTTGCTGACGGGTCATTCAAGAGGTGCGGCAATTGCAAATGTTCTGGGTGCGGAGCTTGAAAAGGACGGTAAAATCAGGTCATATACCTATACCTTCAACGCAATGCCCGTTACAAAAGCAAAGGATGCCGCTTCTTATAAAACCGTTTACAATATCTTTGATGTGAATGATTATTACACAAATCCGCTTTCCTTCGGCAATGAAGAATACAGGCGTTACGGTAAAGACATCAGCATGGATATTTCGAAAAGCAAAACCGTAATGAGTAAAATCGCCGGGCTTAAGGGCCGTGAAGATTACAACTGCCTTGCACCGGAAATCAAAGCCGAATATGATAAGCTTTTCGGTGAGCTTTTCCCGGACAGAAATGCACTTTATGAAATGAAATCCCGTACGGAATACTTTGATACTCCTGAAGACGCACAGACAAGGGCGGAAGAGCTCAAAACCATTATTTCGGGTCTCGGTGTTTCGGATTTCTGTAAGCTTTCGGAAATAAATGAAGCCGACGGAAAATACACCCTGACCGTCAGCCTTTGCGGCGGCGCACTCCTTTACGGCTTTGCTCAGATTCAGGCCTACGGCAGTGCCGCTTATGACGGAGTGGTTTCGTTATTCAGCGGAGATTCATCGGCCTGCCGTCTGGCGCAAATAATCAACGATAATTCCGACGCCCTTAACGGCGGCCACCTTATCGCAAACGGATATATTCTCAGCGCAAACAGATTCAATAAAAGATAACAGAATGGGGCTGTCGCATTTGATAATGCGACAGACCAACATGATAGCATAACGCCACATGAATGAAAACCAATTAGCTAAGCACAATAGAATATGCTATAATAAAGGAGCCGAGAAGGTCGAAGGGGCTTGGAACATAAAAAGTCCGTGCGACAGACTGAT
>JAZUJJ010000054.1:0-11424 GCA_045642725.1 Acutalibacteraceae bacterium | reverse complement strand
CTTATTCGTGTCATTTTTACCTTGCAAACTAAAAACCTTGTTTATGATCCGGATGCCATAAGATAATCTTTAACTAACTTTTTCAAAAGTCCTTGAAACATAGGGCTTATTAAAGTGCACCTTTTTTCTTTTGATTTTTTTCAATAAAAAACCCTTGACTTTTAATAGTTAGTCACTCCTTTTTGTTTTTTGTTGACCCCATTATACAAGCTCCGGAAGCGAAACAGGTCGCCCACAATGCGACATTATAAAGTGGGCGACCGTTTTTTTATTTGATTTTGTTGAGAATTTTAAGCACGGCAAGAAGTGATTCCTTTGTCACCTTTTCAACGGGCTTATTGTTTTTGACACAATCCGCAAAATATCTGATTTCGTTGGCATAGGCATCGCTTGACGGAAGTTCAAAATCACTTGCATTTTCCGACTCGGCCTTGCAGGGTGTAAGACGGTTTCCGTTGCAATCATAAATCGTCAGTCCGTCTCTCTCAAAGGCAAGAATTGCTTCCTCAAACTGGAAACGGTAGCCCATATAGAACGGATATTTCGCCTTGAACCATGAGGCTTCGGCAGTAATAAAGAAATCTCCGAAATCATAAACGGCACTGAGATAATCCTGCTCCGGGCGTTCCTTTCTGTTGCAGACAAAGCTCCCCGGCTCGCCGAAAGCATAGATAAGGAAATCCAGGTCATGAATATGAAGGTCAAAGGGAATAAGTCCGCTGAGCTCCTTGTTGTAATACCAGTTGTTCCAGCCGCCTGAAGGATAGCCGCCCAGACGCCACATTGAGCCGGCAATCAGCTTACCGTATTTTCCGGTATCATAAACCTGCTTGAGAACCTCATATTCATTCCAGAAGCGAAGCACCTGAGCAACCATGTATTTCACGCCGTTTTTCTCGGCAGTATCATAAAGCAGAACAGCATCCTCTTCACTGAGAGAAATGGGCTTTTCTGTAATGACATTTATGCCCTTGTTCATGGCTTTGAGAGCAAATTCGCAGTGAAGGAAGGTAGGAAGACAAACATCAACTATGTCAAATTCATTTTCCTCAAGCATTTTGTCAAAATCGGTGTAAACCTTATGACCCGGATATCTCTCCATTTTTTCGGGGCGTATATCACAGATTGCCGTCAGCTCCGCATCCTCCATGGCATCCCATGACGGAACATGAGCGCCGCTTATTCCGCCGCAGCCGACAAGACCTACTTTAAGCATTTCATTTACCTCCGGTTAAAATTAAAGTTTAACTTCAAAGCCCGTCTTTGCGGACTCATAAATAGCACAGAGAATCTTTATCATGTCAACACCCTGCTGAGGCTTGAAGCAGGGCTCGTCACCGTTAAGCAGAACATCGAGATAATGTGAAATATTGATTCTGTGACCGTGAGTATTAATCTTACCCGCAGGAATTATATCAAGAAGCTGGCCGTTTTCCTCGGTATAGATTTCAAGGTCATTGTCATTCCATGTAAGGCCTGCTTTTGTGCCGCGAAGCTCAACAAAGCGGTTTTCCTCTTTAATGTTTGATGCCCAGCTGAATTCAAGCTGAAGCACGGCACCGTTGTCAAATCTGATAAGTCCCATGGCAAGGTCCTCAACATCAAATATACCGTCGGCTTTCTTGTCACCGAAATCGGAGTTCACGGAGTCGCTTGTATCGGTATCGGAAAACTTTGAGTAAGTGTTGCCGCTTACGGCCACGGGAGTGGGGTTGCCCATAAGCCATATTGCAAGGTCTATCATGTGAACACCAAGGTCAATGAGCGGACCGCCGCCGGACTGCTCCTTTGTGGTAAACCAGCCGCCCTTGCCGGGTATTCCTCTTCTTCTCTGCCAGCCGCATCTGCCGGCATAGATTTCACCCATTCTGCCCTCTTCAATAAACTTCTTTGCATACTTGGAGGTTGAAACGAAACGGTTGTTTCTCATAACCATAAGCAGCTTGCCGGACTCATCTGCAGCTTTCTGCATTTTAAGTGCTTCCTCAACGCTGATGGCATCGGGCTTTTCACAGAAAACATTTTTGCCTGCCTTAAGAGCGTCAACGGCTATGATTGAATGAAGATAGTTCGGTGTGCATATATCAACGGACTCAACATTTTCATCCCTGATAAGCTCTTTGTAATCCGTGTAAACCTTTGCATTCGGGAAATAGGTTTCCTTAAGGAATTCCGCTCTCTCTCTGATGATGTCGCAGACGGCAACTATTTCCGCTCTTTTGTCATCAAGATATGCGGGAACATGAGCGCCTTTACATATACCGCCGTTGCCGATGATACCGATTTTTACTGTTTTCATGCTTGTGACCTCCTGAAATATTTTTATGGTAATAAAATATTTAACTCACTTATACAGATAAATAACTTTTCCTCTGTCAAAAATCACATCACTGTAACCGAATGCGCCGTTATGGTTTCCGAGAAGGCAGGCAAGGGAAATATAAGCACTGCCCTTTTCCGCTTCGCCCCTCTCGATACCGATATGATAATTTCCGCTTTCGGGAACATTGAAGGGCATGATAAGCTCCTGCCAGTCGGTGTTATCAAAATCAAGCTTCTCAATAAGCTCACCGCTGTCAAGACTGCGCACAAACATACGGCACTTTGCGCCGTCGGTCTTTACCCTTGCTCTGAAAGCACAGGGCAGACCCGCTTCAATATAAAGGCCCTGATATATTGCGGCATCGCCCTTGTCAAGCCCGGAAATAAAGCCGTAATTTTCATCTTCTCTGACAACGCCTGCCGATTCTTCGCTTTCATTCTTTCTGAATGACCAGAAAACTCTGCCGTCGGCAAACTCAGCATTTCCGAATTGCTTCATGGAGCGGAAATAATTCATATCGCTGATCTGCGTTTCAAAGAAATTTGCTTCTATGCCGCCGATAACATTATTTTCAAATCTGACATTCGTAACGGGATGCGGTGCCGATTTTGTTGTATATGGGTTGTAATTCCAGTTACCCATGGTTTCAAAACGGTTATCGTGAACATAAACATTCCTGACCTCAACCTTTTCGAGATCCGGGCAGTCGATACCCCAGAGTATCATTCCGAAAGCCTTGCAATGATTTGATTTTAGGTCATTGTGGTCAATCTCAATGTTTTCGGATGCCACGGGCTCTTCCGATGACCACCATTCGCCTGCTCTCGGGTCCTTGTATGACGAAAAGATATAAACCGAGTCGTCACCCGTAAACATCTTACAGCCCGTCACCCGTATATTGCGGCAATTCATAAGGCATATACCGTCACCGTTGCCGAAGGACCAGTCGGAAATTTTAAGGTTACTGAAAAGACCGTTTTCGCTCGTGAAGGGCATCATGGCATAGCCGTGATAATTCTTTATTGAAATATCGGAAATTTCAAAATTTCTTGCGTGATAAAAGCCTATCGGGCAGGTCTTGATTATTGCATTCGTGTCATCACCGGGTGCCATTATCATGGTGCCGTTACCCTTTACGGCAAAATCATGGGAGCCCTCGGGAGCAAAAACAAACGGATAGTTTTTATACCAGACATGGCTCCATTTGATTGTTTCGGAATAATTGTGGCCGTAAATAATCTGATAATGCTCGTAACCGTCACCCACGGGTTTAACATAATCGGAATCGTCATTATTCTGAATAAGAACAGTCCCTTCGCCGAAAAGCAGAGTGACATTGCTTTTGATGATTATGCCGGAACTGAGTACGGTTTTTCCGTCGGGAAGCTTTACCGTGCCGCCGCCCATGGAATAAACATAATCTATCGCACTCTGTATTGCTCTGCGGTCATCAGTCTTACCGTCTGCCGCGGCAGAGAAAGGAGCATCGGTTATATTTACAAAAAGTTTTTTATCCATAATATTTCGCCCTTTTATGATTTTCGTTTATTATATCACAGTAAAAGCGTTAAATAAAGAGATAAATATAAAATGCACCGTGATTTCCGATTTACAAAAAGAAGCTTTTGTGATAAAGTTAAATAAATACTTCCCCGTGAGGTGAAAAAATGGAATTTCGTGAATTTATCAAACAGGCGGCTCATGTAAAGCCCGACCGAAAACAGCTCAGAATGTTAAGAGAAACTCCCTTTTATCTTTTCGTGCATTTCAGCCCGAACACATATACAAACCTCGAATGGGGTGACGGCACGGAAGACCCCGCCGTATTCAACCCGGAAAAGCTTGACTGCGAGCAATGGGCAAAAGCGGCTTTATCCGTCGGCGCGAAGGGTATCATTCTAACTGCAAAGCATCACGACGGCTTCTGCCTCTGGCAATCGGCATATACGGAGCACTGTATGAAAAACAGCCCTTACAAAAACGGTAAAGGCGATGTTGTAAAGGAATGCTCCGATGCATGCCGTAAATACGGCCTCAAATTCGGCTTTTATCTTTCACCCTGGGACAGAAACAGCAAATATTACGGCACAGAGGAATACAATGACTATTACTGCAACCAGCTCACAGAGCTTCTGACAAATTACGGTGAGATTTTCCATGTCTGGTTTGACGGAGCCTGCGGAGAAGGTGCCAACGGTAAAAAGCAGAAATACGATTTTGACCGTTACCTTGCTCTGATTGAAAAATATCAGCCGAATGCCACATATTTCAACGATGCCGGAATAATCCGCTGGTGCGGCAACGAATCCGGCACAGCGGCTCACGCTCAGTGGGCTGTTGTTCCCTCGGAGCTTTGCTTCCTCAATAAAAATATTCAGACCGGTGAAGGCCCGTTATGCGGAAGCCTTGACGGTATTTACAACACCGACTGCACCATAGGCGAAATATCAAACATTATTTATTCAAAGGGTCTTGTCTTCTCCCCCGCGGAAACCGATATGTCCATAAGGCCGGGCTGGTTCTGGCACGAGCAGGAAGAGCCGCACAGCCTTGAAAGACTTTTCGGAACCTATCTCGGCACCGTAGGCGGAAACACCACATTCAACCTCAATGTTCCCCCGACGAGAGACGGACTTTTTGACGAAAGGGATATTGCCCGTCTTAAAGAGCTCGGTGAACTTATCCGCACAAGCTTTGAAAAAGAAATTTCATCTGACGGAATAAAAGAAGAAAAAGAAATCAGCGAAACACAGACGGAGTACACCGTAACCTTACCCGAAAAAAGGCAGATTTCATATATCGAGCTTGCGGAAAACATAGCCGAAGGACAGCGTGTCGAAAGCTTCAAAATCTTTTTCCGCGGTGATGACGGCAGAATGAATCAGATTCACAGCGGCACAACAATAGGCAGCCGCAGAATACTCAGATTCGGAAGAAAGACCGATTTTGTTAAAATCGTCATCACCTCCGCCCGTGACAAAACGGATATGGAATGGATAAAGCTTTACTGAGAGGAATTATAAAATGACAGACAGAAACAAAAGAATAAACGAGCTTGCAAAGCTTTCAAGAGAAAGAGAGCTGACACCCGAGGAAAAGGAAGAGCAGGCAAGACTTCGCAAGGAATACCTTGCCGCTTTCAAAAAGAATCTGAAGGCTCAGCTTGACAACACATATTTTGTTGACAAAGACGGAAACGAAACACCCATAAAATAAATTTTCGGAGGGGATAATATGCCGGGCGGCCGCAATTCACTGGGGCCCAGAGGGTTCCTTACAGATGAAGAAAAAGCAAATATGCCGAAAGTGACAAAGGAGCTTCTTCTTCGTATTTTCTCTTATCTCAGACCTTATATGGTGCAGTTTTTCTTTGTTTTCATTGCAATTCTGCTTTCTGCGACGGTAGGTCTTTTCCCGTCAATAATCACGGGAAAAATCGTTGACCAGGCACTTGTGGGCAAAAATATGGCTCTGCTCATAAAGCTGCTTCTCATGGCCTTCGGTACCATTGCAATAAGTCAGATTATCGGTGTTCTTGAAAATTTCATCAACTCATGGATTTCTCAGCAGATAATCTATGACATGAAAAACCAGATGTATAAGCATCTGCAATATATGCCTCACTCCTTCTTTACATCCGAAAAGCAGGGTGACATCATCACCCGTATGAACACGGATATAAGCGGAGTAAGCACCGTTATCAGCGGCACTCTTTCAAGCATCGTCAGCAACATTGCCACGGTCATCACCACTCTGGTGGCGCTTTTCACCATGAACTGGAAGCTGGCGCTGGTTGGCATAGCAATTATTCCCCTGCTCATCCTTCCCACAAGAAGCGCAGGCAAAAAGCGTTATGAGCTGCTTACCGAAAGTCAGGAAAAGAACGATGAAATGAATCAGGTCAACAACGAAACTCTTTCCGTCAGCGGTTCAATGCTCGTCAAGCTTTTCACAAGGGAAGAAAAAGAATATAAGAATTTCGAAAAAATAAACAAGGAAGCCACAGCCATTGCACTTAAAGAAAAGCGTTCCGGAAAGCTTTTCACCGTTGTAATGGGTATGTTCAGCCAGGTCGGCCCCCTGCTCATTTATTTTGTAGGCGGTCTGCTCATAATCAGCAAAGGAAACACGGCTCTTACCGTCGGCACGATAACCGCAACCGTGACCCTCATAAACCGACTTTACCGTCCCGTTGAATCTCTGCTGAATATCGGCGTTGACTTCACCCGTTCGCTTGCTCTTTTCACCAGAATTTTTGATTATTTTGACCGTGAAAACACCATTGTTTCTCCCGAAAACGGAGCAAAGCCGGATGTGGAAATGCAGCCCATAAAATACAACCATGTGGAATTCTGTTACAGTAAGGAGGACCCGCTCCTTACGGATGTTGATTTCACGATACCCGGCGGAAAAATGTACGCCATTGTGGGCCCATCCGGCTCGGGTAAATCCACGGTTGTTAACCTTATACCCAGACTTTATGATGTTGTCAGCGGCAGCGTTACGGTTGCCGGGGTCGATGTGCGTGATATTGACCTTAAATATCTGAGGGAATGTATCGGCGTTGTTACTCAGGAAACCTATCTTTTCAACGGAACGATACTTGACAACCTCCGCTACGCCAAAGAGGATGCCACCATGGAGGAAATCGAAAACGCCTGCCGTGCGGCAAGCATACACGAATTCATCCTCAATCAGCCCGACGGCTACAATACTGAAGTCGGAAACAGAGGTCTTAAGCTCTCCGGCGGCGAAAAACAGCGAATTTCCATTGCAAGAGTCATTCTTAAAAATCCCAAAATCCTTATTCTTGACGAGGCCACAAGCGCCCTCGACTCCATATCGGAAAATGCTATTCAGGATGCTCTTGAAAACATGATGAAAAACAGAACGAGCATTGTTATCGCTCACCGTCTTTCCACCATTCTCAAAGCGGACTGCATACTCGTTGTCAAAGACGGCGTAATTGCCGAGCAGGGCACTCACGAAGAGCTTCTTGCCATGAACGGAACTTACCGTATGCTTTACGAAACACAGTTCCGTCAGGCCATTGACAATGAAAGCGAAAGCAAGCTTGATATTCAGTCCCTTGCCACGGATTATGAAGTACGCAGAATTACCGAAGCGGAAATCTCGGATGTTTACCGTCTCTGCAAGAGCAACAAAAGGTATTACAGAGCCATGCGCTCAGTACCCACAAGAGAAAGCCTTACCGAAGTCATCAGCGACATACCCGGTGATGCGGGAACGGAAAACAAATTCTTTGTTGGCTTTTATGAAGACGGCGACCTTATCGCCCTTATGGATTTAATAACCGAATACCCCGAAAAGAATGCCGCATTCATCGGCTGGTTCATGGTGGAGGGCAATATGCAGGGTCAAGGCATCGGCTCACGGATTTTTGCCGATGTGCGTGCCTCTCTCAAGGGCTGGGGCTTTGACAGGGTTTCTCTCGGCTGTGTCAAGGAAAATGCCGAGGCCATAGCCTTCTGGGAAGGTCAGGGCTTCAAGGCAACCGGAGAAGAAAAGCAAAGCGGAAAGCACACCGTTCTTACCTTTGCAAGAGATATATAATAAAAAGCAAAAATCACAATCTCCGGTTAGCCGGGGGTTGTGATTTTTTGTTAAAAATAAAGAAGGCGTCAATCTTCCTTAAAAACTATTTTCTGCTTCGTATTCATTATTTCGTCTTCGGTCAGCTTATAATATTTTATCAGCGGATGAAGTCCGCTTTTTTCATTTCCGACAGTTTCGGCATATATGATATCGCCGTCACGGTAAATTCCTTTTTCATCCTTTGAAACATTTCCGCTGATTTCGGCATAAAGAATTTCACGGTTTTCAAGGATATATCGCAGGCCCTCGGCAAGACGCATGGTACAGCACTGCTTGGCCTCAAAGCCGCTTATCTGAAGAATATCACGGGTTTCGCATACTATCTTCTGTGTTCCCGCACCTCCGTTGCATCTCTGGAGCGTGGCAAAGCCGTTATGATAAATTCTTGCCGCAAGAGTACGGTATTGTGCATCCCCTGTTATTTTGTAAAGCTCGGAAGCAAGCATAAGGGAATCAATTACGGCACAGGGCTCCGTCCAGGTTTCGGGTCTGCCCCACCAGTTATAATTTTCATAGGTGTAGGTCATACCGTAATCAACATATATTCTGAAAATGAAGCGGGCATTTTCAAGATATTTTTCATTACCCGTAAGGTGATAAAGCCTTATCATTCCCCTTGCGGCTGTCAGTGTGCAATGGGTCTGAGCCTTTATTTTCCGCTTGTCTATTTTCATAAAGGTTTCAATCATTTCGTCAAGCAGCCCGGCTATTCTCTCATCACCCGTAAGCTTATATGCGTGAGAAAGGCCGTCAATGCTCATAAAGGCACAGCAGGTATCAGTGGAAAGAAGCCAGCCGTCCTCTTCAAGAGCCGTATGTCCGTCAACGCCACCGTTGTTTTCGCCCTTGCGGGCAAGAGGATAATCACGGATTTTTCCTTTGAGCGGCAAATAAAGATTTTCGGTAATTCCGTTTATGATTGACAGAATTTCCGATTTTTCATATTTTTCATAGTATTCGCAAAGACCTCTGAGAAGCCAGCTGTGACCTGAAAGCTGCTGTTCAAAAAACTCCTCTTTAACAGGTCCGAGATAACCTTTTTCATTGAGCTTTGACGGCAAAGCGTTTATCATAAGCTCCATGCATGGAATTTTTTCCCTGCCCGCTCTTATCAGGCTGACAAAGGCAAGCAGAGCCCTGCCCTCTTTATCGCCGGGCCATGCCGCTTCAACGGGTGCAAAAACATTGTCTATGTCATAAAAAGGCTCACTCATGCGTCTGTGATTGAGAGCGATTCTTTCGCCGAGCTCTTCATCGGTTATTTCAAGCTTTCTCATAATTCCCTCCTGCATCTGACAGTTTTTCTCATACAGTATATCGGTTTCATCAACACTGCTGTTTGTTATTTTCAGATTGCCGACCTTTGTATTCACGGCAATAAAATGCTCTGCGGGTTTAATGAGCTTTATGTTATCAAAAGTTATATCGGAAACCTCGGGTACTTCGCTTCCGTAATAATAGCTTCTGAGGTATTCGTCAAAGGATGTGTAAATATAAACGCCTCTGCGCCTTTGCGGCTCAACGGTGATATTGCGGCAGATGATATTTTTGCACCCTGCGGTGAGAGATAAATCCTGCGGCTCATAACCTTTATGAGTTCTGACCCACATAATACCGTCAAGCTCTTTATATCCGTCTTCAAAAACGGGCTCGGTCACGGAAATATATGCCGTATTATCGGGGCGCATCACAACACGGTACATTCCTTTTCCGGTAAGAATCGCATCGGAGTGATAAACAATCATTCCCTTTTGCCAGCGGCGTGCCGTACCGACCAGAATACGGATAAAAAAAGCCTCCGTTTTGTAGCCGTCAAGTTCTCTGCAGTTTTCGATAATTCCGTCGGATATGGAGCCGAAATTCGGATTTGAAACGGAATAATCCGCACAGTTGAGAGCAATGGCATCATCATAGGTACAAAAAACGCTGTCACGAACCGCAAATCCTTTACCCGGCCCGAAATGCACACCGTCCTTCAACCCTTCAATGTGAACACGGCACACCTCTGCATTTTCAAAATCGGAAATCTGAATGCCGTAATCCTTTTTCATAAGGTCGGTAATTACGATATCTTCAAGCAAAAGATTTCTGATGTAAAGAAAGGCTATGTGTCCGCGCAGACCTGCAATCACATTTACGCTTTCCGGAGAGGCTCCGGCACTTTCAACTCCGTTTACGGAAATATGCGCTCCCTTTATTGAAATGTTTTCGTTATATCTGCCGTCAAAAGCACCTTCATTGACAAAAAGGTTGCCTTCAAAATTTCTGTTTTCAAGAGGCACACGGCGAAGAATTACGCCCTGAGAAAATTCAAGATGTGTGTCCGACGGAAGCTTTACGGAGCCGGAAATGTCATAAACTCCGCTTTTATCAACCGAAACGAATGCCGCACTTTCAACGGCTTTTGAAAGAGCACGGGCATTTTCCTTTCCGCCGGCATTCGGCAGAAAACCGAAATCGGCAGCATTCACTTTATTGAAAATTCTGTCAGAAGCCATAAAATCATCTCCTTGACCGAGTATAACATTACGGAAACAACAATTCAATAAATATTATGAATTACATTGAATTCACAGAGAAAAGAATGTATAATTTCAGATATGAATTTTATCTTCGGGAGAGTTGATTATGAAAAATTCAGTTAAATTACAGGCACATAAGGGTGTTGAAACAGAATACCCCGAAAACACATTGCCCGCTTTTGCCGCCGCCGGGGAGCAGGGCTACGAAATGATTGAGCTTGACCTGAGAATGACAAAGGACAACCGCATAATCGTCATGCATGATTCTCTCATCAATTCAACCGGAAGAAATCCCGACGGAAGCAGAATAGAAGAGGAAATCCGTATAACCGACATCACCTACGCTCAGGCTCTTGAATACGACTTCGGTATCTGGTTTTCCGAAAAATTCAAGGGAACGAAAATCGCACTTTTTGACGATGTTCTTCCCATTGCGAAAAAATACGGCATCACTCTGAAAATCGACAATAAGCTCAAAAGATTTTCCGACGAACAGCTTGACATTCTTTTTGATATGATAAATGCCTCCGTGGTCAAAGTGCTTATTTCCTGCTGGAACAGGGAAATCGTAAACAAGGTAATCGAAAAGCTGCCGACGGCGGATATTTCATTTGACGGCATAACAGATGAAAACGAACTGAAATATTACAATAACCTGGTGGGAAAAGAAAGATTCTGGGTATGGATTCCCATTGATTTTGAAATGGCATCATGGGCACCCGCCGAGTGGTTTGCAACCACGGAGCAATGTATGCTGATAAAGAAATATGCAAAGCTCGGCATCTGGGCACTCAAGGACGAGCAAAGCTTTCTGAATGCCGCGGAAAGACTGACCCCCGAAGCCGCCGAAACCTCAGGCAACATAAAACCCGATTGATAAATCGCAGGGGCTGTTCTGAAAACCCTACAAGAACGACCTAAAAAAGGGCATAGGAAAACAGCAGGTCTGTAAGAGCAGACTTG
>JAZUJJ010000053.1:0-10011 GCA_045642725.1 Acutalibacteraceae bacterium | reverse complement strand
AGACCGACGTTACGGTGCCAATCAAACATCAATGCTTATTATGTTCCAGAATGAAGGATTTGATTCGGCATACTATTACTGCGGAAACGCTGACGGCGGTCAACATTCGGGTATGTTCCTGAAAGGCGGAACTCCTTCATCTGCCTATTACGGCTTTTACGCCTTCGGTCAGCTTTATAAAATGGGTACTCAGGTGCAAATCAAAGGAAATCTGCAAAAGGATGTGCATGCCGTTGCCGCAAAGGGTGACAACGGTGAAGCGGCTCTGCTTATCTCAAATGTTTCGGAAAAGAAAGACAGAAAGCTGAAAATTGACGCCGGGGATTATACCGTTGACAAGGTTATGACGGTAAACGAAAACTGCGAGTGGGTCGAAACAACTCTTCCCGATATAATCGAAAGCGGCTCAATGCTTTATATAACATTCAGGAAATAAGCACCGACGAAGTTCATTTGCTTTACAGATTGCTTTTTACATAAATCAATCTGAACCCGGCCGGATTTCAGCAGAGAATTGAATATAAAAAGCAAGGCCGTAAAAAGGTCTTGCTTTTTTGTCAGTGATTATTTATTATTTCAAGCTTTACATCTGAGGTGTTTCCTTCGATAACTGCTTCCTCAAGATAATTAAGATTGATGCTATATTTTCTGCCGTTGCTGTTGATGAAATTATTGTTCTTTACAATCAGCCTTTTATGTACCGGAGTTACCGAGCTTTTATCCATAACCACGGGTTCATATCGAATAACATCGTCACCGCAGGAGGAATATCTTGCCGCACAGTTTATAACCGTATTGTTTTCAAAGTAGATATTTCCGCTTCTGCCTGACTCAAACCAGAAATTTGCATCATCCGCAACACAGAGAGCGGCGGCACCCATATTTCTGAGTGTGTTGTTTCTTATTACAACATCTTTTCTTGTCGTGCACAGAATAGCTCTTGACGGAATGCACTCAAAGGTATTGTTTTCAACCGTAAGCGAAGCCGTACGGGAAACGTTTTCAATAACATCGTTTTGCGACGGCTCTCTGTCGGGCAGAATGTCAACCTTTATCAGAACATCCGTCGGGCTGATTTTTTCGGCGGAAATTACCGTTGCTTCACCGTACGGAAGAAGCGTATTCCCGCAGACATATTCAATTTTGTCATCCGCTTTATATGCTTCAAATCCCCATGATTCCGGATGGCTGTATCTCACAAGAACGGTGTTGTTTTCTCTGTCAATGTTTATGATTTTCAGGTGCGTACCGTGAATGTTTATTATGTCATCGTGCGCACCTTTTGCTTTGCAATTCAGAATTTTCACTTCTCCGGAGCAGCCGGAAAAATGAAAGAAATCTGCATCGGAAACCACCGTTCTGCCTTCCTTTGGCGTGCAGTCAAGACCGTTGTAAAGAATATCACGACTGTTTTGTGCAAGAATTCCGAAACAGTTCATTGACATTATTCTCAGCTTTTCAAGCGTTATATTGCAGCAGCGGTCAATGGCTCCGCCTGCCTGAACCCGCTTTATCGAACGGGTCTGGGCTACCGTGCCGACAGGTATATGACGGCTTTTGTCACGGAAATACAGTTTTATGGTTCCTTTTTTGATTTCCGTCAGCTTTTCAATATCCGGAAATCCGTGGTATGAATCGCCCTCACCGCATATCATATCGTCAATTATTTCCGTTTCGGGGTTAAATGAATTTGTAAGAACGCCTTTGCCCTTATACGGTATTTCCCAATACGGCTTGCCGTCGGCATTGTTTTCGCCTTGCCAGTACAGTATATTACCGTCTGTTCTGTAAATAAATTCATTGTTTATTCTGATTTTTGCATACCCCGGCGCACTTTCGGTCACGGTAAATTCACTCATGGTCGGACGGTAATGGTCAAAGCATATATTTTTCATGATGATGTTCTGACATTTGCAGAAAATGAACGGGGTCATTTTTCCGTGAATCATTATGACTGCACCGTTGCCGTCAACTGTGATGTTCTTTTTTTCGTTAAGATAAATCGCACAGAATCTTTCTCCGTCGGGGTTTTCGTCATATTTGGCCGTGTTGCTGAAAAACAAGCCTTTGATGTGAAAGCTGTCTTCAGGTGCGACCTCATATATTTTATTTTCAAGGGATATATATTCGCCGTCACGGGCCGATTTGAAAATTTCAGATAGTTCGTTCATAGTATTTCCTTTTGCCTAAGAAATAACTGCTTTATAAATCAATCCACTCGGTTTCGAGGTCTTTATAAAATCTGCATTTCAAGGCGGTAAACTTCAGTACGCAATAATCCGGATCGGTTTTTCCTTTTTTATAGAACATTGTGTCACCCGTACGCCAAATTTCATCCTTAATGCCTTGATCGGTCAATACCTGCATTGTGCCGACAAGCATAACGCCCGTGTAGCTGAAGCGGCCGCGCTTATAGAAATAAATACACGCCTTTTCGTTTGCGTTATATTGAGCAGCCCTCATGGAAGATGTGTTTGTCGTGAAATAAAAGTCATTTCCGTCTGTTTTTCTCGGCGCAAGCATAGCTTTTGTGTTGGGAAAGCCTTCATCATCAACCGATGAAATCATAGCTGTTTTCTGTTCGCTGATGAATTCAAAAACCTGTTCCTTTGTCATAATCTAACCTCCAGAAATATGTTTTGCGACAGTTCTTTATTTCAGATGCGCATCCGAATCGGGAGTCGGGTCATAAAGCACCGTTGACATAAAGCCTTTCAGGTCCTCAAACTGTGTGCCGGCAAGCTTTTTCTTTACAAAGGGATTTATAAACGAAATAATCGCCATAACCACCTTGTAAATCGGAGTACCCTCGGCGTACGGCTCATCACCGCGGTATGTGTTTTTGACAAGCTCGGCAAGAAAGCACTTGAATTTCATATCCTTAATGCTTTTGTCTGCCGCCCACGGGCGAAGAATGAGCCTGCATACACCGCCCACGGTAATGTTATTCAGAACTTTTCCCACGGGCTTAAGCAGCTTCTGTTTGCTTCTGAGCGGATTTGCATTGATTGCAAGCGCTCCGATTTCGCTGACGAATTTGTCAAAATCATTTTCCAGACCGTCAATGGCATTGAGAATACGGTTGTCAAAGCAGTATTCAAAGTATTCGGAAGCTGTTTTTCCCTTGGTATCAAAGGGCAGCTTTCCTACGGGAACGGTTTCTATATCTGCTTCACCGTTATCGTATATTGTTGCTTTTCTGAATTTGAATGGGAATTCGGAAATCGTTCCGGTGTTGATATCAAAGAGGGTATTTCCTTTTTCCGTTGTTATTGAACGGATGCTGTGCATGTGGGTGTGACCCGTGAAAACAAACTTTATGCCCATATCCGCAAATGCTTTTGACATATTTTCATAGTCGCCGAGCATACTGCCTTTGCTGAGCGCCGGATAAATCGGTGACGGGGGATTAACGGGGTGATGTGTCACGGCAAAAATATAGTCTCCGTTTTCTGCTGCATCCTTTACCTGAGCGGCGATCCATTCTTTCTGCTTTTCGCTGTATCCTTTGAATTTCTCACAGCCGTCATCGTTGAGGCAAAGGATTCTGAAGCCTTCGCAGGGCTTTACGGCATAGGAAAGCTCGTCAAATTCCGATATGCTGTCCTTAAAGCCGAATTCGTTATATAATCCGCGAAGCTCACGGCGGTTTGCAACGCCCTCACGGAATACGCTTCTTCCCTCGGCATCAACTTTGCCTAAGCCGTAATCGTGGGTCGCAGTTGTAAGGTAAACCTTTTTGCCTGCGTCGGTAAGCCTGCGGGCATGCTCAATAAAAAGCTTATGTTCGGAGTATCTGCCGTGATGAGCCTCATCACCTGAGATGATAACCGTGTCAACATCCTTGTCGGCGATAATCTGGTCAAAAACAGTGTCAAGAGCCGCCATGCGCTCGATTGCCTGCTTTTTGTATTCCTTGTCTTCGCTGTCATCGGGGCAGAGAACATGAGTATCGGTAACATGATAAAACGTAAATTTTTTCATATATCATCTTCCTTTGCCTTTTTTATCATTATATCAAAATCACAGAATATTTCAACAGAATATTGGACAGAAAAAATGAAGTTTTATGGGCTTCCTGCTTCAACAAACAAACACTCCGGCTTTGACGAACCGGAGTGTTTCGGTTATAAGAGTTCACGAAGCTTTGAAAGGCGATTCAGAGCTTCGGCCAGAGTGGATTCTTCTCTGGCAAAATGAAGGCGGATAAGATTGTTGACATTCTCATTGAAGAATGACGAACCCGGAACAGCCGCAACGCCGATATTCTTTATCATCCATTCGCAGAATTCAAGGTCGGTATATCCTTTGAATTGCGGCAGCTCCATGAAATCGGTTATATCGACCATAACAAAATATGTGCCCTGCGGTATGTTGTGCTTAAGTCCGATTTTGTCAAGGCCCGAAAGCATGAAGTTTCTCTTTGCGGTATAAAGCTCACGCAGTTTGCGGTAATATTCTTCGCTGAAACACAGTCCGGTAACGGCGGCCTCCTGAAGCGGTGAAGCGGCACCGACGGTAAGAAAATCGTGCACTTTTCTTGCGGCTTGTGTTACTTTTTCGTCTGCAATTATATATCCCAGTCTCCATCCGGTTATTGAATATGTTTTGGAAAGAGAATTGCAGGTTATAACATGGCTGAACATTCCGGAAAGTGAAGCAATGCTTATATGCTCGTAAGGCTCAAACACTATATGCTCATACACCTCATCGGTCACTACGAATGCGTCATATTCAAGGGCAAGATTTCCGATTGCGGTCAGTTCATCACGGGTAAATACCTTGCCGCACGGGTTTGACGGATTGCAGACTATAATGGCTTTTGCGCCGTCTCTGAAGCCTTTTTCAATGAGGCTGATATCAAAATCATATTCCGGCGGCACAAGCGGAATGTATATCGGCTCGGCACCCGAAAGAATGGCATCGGCACCGTAATTTTCATAAAACGGTGAAAACACCATAACCTTGTCACCGGGGTTGCATATAGTCATCATTGCGCACATCATGGCTTCTGTTGAACCGCAGGTTACAACAACTTCCGTATCCGGGTTTATTTCTCTGCCGAAGGTGCGTGAAGCCTTCTGAGCTATTGCCTCTCTCAGATTTTGTGCGCCGAAAGTGATTGAATACTGATGAGGTCCGTTTTCGGCCACCCTTCCGAGTGTGCTGAGCAGCTCGGCAGGCGGGTCAAAGTCGGGGTAACCCTGGGAAAGGTTGATTGCACCGTATTTATTGCTGATCCTTGTCATTCTTCTGATGACGGAATCCGTGAATTTCTGTACTCTGCCGCTTAATTCGGGCATTTGATTTCACCTTGCTTAACATTTTTTCTGGAACTCGGCAATCCGTATTACCGTCGGAACATAATATTCAAGCGTAGTAAATACGCCGTCGCCCGCAACATCGCTTGTGTTGAAATGAATGGCATCGCAGACTTTAAGTATTATTGAATATCCGGAATTTCCAGATTGGCTCCGTTCTGCTCTGCCGACTGACTTGCCATTATTCCGGGTAATGACATCCTGATTGCAAAATCCACATCAAGAACAGGCTTTTTGTTTTCAAGTACACAGTCAACAAAGTCCCCGAACATACGGGAGTCTCCGCCGCCGTGACCGAAAGTATTGCTGTTGCCGTATTCATCAAGATATGCGGTCGTTACGGGAATTTCGATTTTCTGTGAAAAAGTGCCGGGAATACGGGAAAGATTGGCAAAGCTGTGCGCATTGTCAACTATTGTGCGTCTGTCTGTTTCAATGGAACCCAGTGTGCCGCACAGGCGGTAATTATGGTCATAACTTGTGTATGCTCCGAAGCTGACAAGCAGTTTTATTACCGCGCCTTTTTCTGTTTTGAAAATTGCAACGCAGGTCGATTTTTTATTCGGGAAATACGGATTATATGCTATATCGGCTGCCATACATGATACGCTGACACAGCGGTCATCCATAACATAGAGGAGGGGACCCAATTCATGAGTTGAATATTTTATTGAGGAAATATATGTGCGCCAGTGACCTTCCGGGTAATTGTCCGGTGAGAAATCCTCGGGGTTTATACTGTGAAGGTATTCCGCCTCGGCAAACACGACATCACCGAAATCGCCGTTTTCGCGCATCTTCTTCCATGTTTCAATAAAGGCCCAGTAACAGCAGTTTTCCGCAGCCATATAGATTAAATCGGGATGCTCCGAAACAATTTTTTTGAGCTCATACGCCTCTTCAAGATTTGTAACAGACGGAATTTCGCATAAAACATGCTTACCTGCTTCAAGAGCTTTTTTTACAATCGGCACATGATATGTTGCTTCTGTTGCAACTATTACCGCATCAATATCCATTTTGAGCAGCTCGTCATAATCCGTCAGATACAATACATCGGTTACCTGAAACGACTCAAAATATTCCTTACAGTGTTCAAGAACTTTTTCATTGTGGTCGCACGCCGCAATTATTTTACATTTGGGGTTGTTAAAGCCGCAGGCGGCAACGGCGGCACCGCGGCCGCAGCCGACAATCCCGTAGCGTAAAATCTTATTATTCATACTTTTCTCCCGACCGGAAGCATCCGATACCGAAAACTAAAATCACAATATCGTTGTTCCTGATATTAATATTTACCGTTCATGCCGGTAAATTATTTTTATTATATCATTTTACCGTTATCTTTTCAAGCAGTTGGTTTTTTGAAACAGACAAGCACCCCGACCTGAATTTATCAAGCCGGGGTGCGGTGTTATTGCTGTGTAATTATGGCTTCAGATTATCAAAGGTTGATTCCGATAAGGCCGAGAAGCCATTTGAAACCGCTTGCAATGAGTTCAAGCAGATTTCTGATGTGCCATACAAGGGCGTCCCAGAAGGTATAGGAAACCTCAATTTCGATTTCTTCCGAAATATCGGTGCCTTCAAGGGTGGCGGTAATTGTTGCCTTACCCTTGCCGACAGCCTTGAGACTGCCGTCTTCGTCAACGGTAACAACCTTATCGTTGCTTGAGGTGTAAATAATCTTGTTGGTTGTGCTTTCTGCATTTACGGGAGCGGTTTCTCTGTAACCGAGCTGAATATCAAGGTCGGGAACGGTGAAGCCTTCCTCCTGCTGCTTATGCTCAACCGCTGCAAGGCTGTTATCCTCTGCGGTGTCAACAGCATCAAGATTTGTTGCGGAATTAATAGCTTTCTTTGCATCCTCAACAAGCTGTTTTACCTCGTCGGTGGCATCTTCGCCTGCGAGAGCTTCAACCGCCTTAACGGCTTCTGCCTTTGCATCGGCAAGCTCTTTGTCGGCTGCTTCTGCTGCTTCTTCTGCGGCTGCCTTTTTGTCGGCAACTGCCTTAAGGCTTGCGGCACTGTCAAGGGCTTTTATTGCCTCGTCAATGGCGGCCTTTGCTTCATCGGAGGCCGCTTCTGCCTTTGCTGTTTCAAGGCCTGCCTTGGCGTTCTTTATTGCTTCTGCAAGAGCTTCGTCGGCATCGGCGGCGTTCTCAAGGCCGGAGTTCTTTGCTGCTGCGGTGGCGGTGGGATTTGTTGCCTTTTCCACATCGGCAATAGCCTCGTCAAGAGCGGCCTTTGCTTCATCGGAAACGGCGTTTTTCTTTGCATCCTCAAGAGCGGCTTTTGCTTCCGCCTTTGCATCGGCAAGAGCTTTGTCGGCATTTGCGGCTGCGGCGAATGCATCGGTATTTACTTTGGCAACGGCAGCGGAATTTGTTGCATCGTTAAGGTCTGTCAGCGCCTTGTTGAAAATTGCCTTTGCCTCATCGGATACTGCTTCATCCATTGCCGTATAAATCGCCTCTACAACCTTACCTTTTTCTTCGGCAAGTTCATCTTCGGCCTTGTTGACATTCTCAAGACCGGTGGCCTCTATGCTTGCCGCGGCTTCGGGACTGGTTGCGTTCTCAAGTGCGGCAAGAGCCTCATCGGCGGCAGCCTTTGCATTATCGGAGAAGGCATCTTCCTTTGCGATTTCAAGAGCTTCTTTGGCATCTGCCTTGGCATCAGCAAGAGCTTTGTCAGCATTGGCGGCGTTCATTTCGGCACCTTCCACGATTGTTTCAACTGCTTCAAGGCTCTTTGCATTATCAAGAGCGGCAATGGCATTGGTATATACAGCCTTTGCTGCATCTGATTTTGCATTGTTCTTTGCGGTTTCAAGGTTTGCCTTTGCGGTGGTGATGGTATCGGCAAGAGTTTTGTCCGCATTGGCGGCTGCGGTTGTGCCGGCTGATTTCGCGGAAGCTGCATCGACGGGATTGGTTGCCTTTTCCACATTGGCAATGGCCTTGTCAATGGCTGCTTTTGCTTCGTCGGAAACGGCTTTTTCTTTTGCTGCTTCAAGAGCTGCTTTTGCATCTCCCTTTGCATCGGCAAGAGCCTTGTCGGCTGTTGCAGCATCTGCACTTACAGCTTCAATGATCCATTTAACTTCTTCAGGACTTGCAGCGTAGTCAAGAGCAGCAAGGGCATCATCAAAGAATGCCTTTGCCTCATCGGATTTGGCATTTTCCTTTGCTGTTTTAAGAGTTTCTTTTGCCTCTGCCTGTGCATCCGCAAGAGCCTTGTCGGCGTTGGCGGCTGCCATTTCGGCACCTTCTACGATCGTTTCAATCGCTTCCATGCTCTTTGCATTATCAAGTGCGGCAATGGCATTGGTGTAAGCGGCCTTTGCTGCGTTTGATTTTGCATTGTTCTTTGCGGTTTCAAGGTTTGCCTTTGCAGTTGTGATGGTATCGGCAAGGGTTTTGTCTGCGTTGGCTGCTGCGGCTTCACCGGCTGATTTTGCGGAAGCTGCATCAGCGGGATTGGTTGCCTTTTTCACATTGGCAATGGCCTTGTCAATGGCTGCTTTTGCTTCGTCGGAAACTACTTTTTCTTTTGCTGCTTCAAGGTCTTTCTTTGCCTCGGCCTGAGCATCTGCAAGAGCCTTGTCGGCTTTTGCGGCGTCCATTTCGGCGCCTTCAACGATTGTTTCAACTGCTTCAAGGCTCTTTGCATTATCGAGTGCGGCAATGGCATTGGTATATACAGCCTTTGCTGCGTCTGATTTTGCATCGTTCTTTGCGGTTTCAAGGTTCTTCTTAAAGCTGCTGATTGTATCGGCAAGAGTTTTGTCTGCGGCTGCGGCCGCAGTGGTGCCGGCAGATTTTGCGGAAGCAACATCATCGGGATTTGTTGCCTTGTCAACATTGGCAATGGCTTTATCGATGGCTGCCTTTGCTTCGTCGGAAACTACTTTTTCTTTTGCTGCTTCAAGGTCTTTCTTTGCCTCGGCCTGAGCATCTGCAAGAGCTTTGTCTGCTGCTGCGGCTGCATTGATGCCTGCTGTTTTTGCGGAAGCAACGGCATCGGGGTTTGCTGCCTTTTCTACATTGGCAATAGCTTCGTCAAGAGCTGCCTTTGCGGCATCAGACTTGGCGTTTGTCTTTGCGTTTTCAAGTTCATTCTTTGCGGTGCTGATTGCATCTGCAAGAGCTTTTGCCTCGGCCTCAAGCTGTGCGGCAACATCTTTCTCAGCCTGGTTGATTATTTCGTCAAAGAGTTCTATGTAAATATCATCGAAATCCGGTGTTTCTTCGGTGTTCTGGATTTCGTCAATGGCATCGTTGATAATTTTCATAACCTCTTCGGAGGAATTTTCGCCTGCAAGCTTAAGAACCTCATTGCACGCAGCGTCTTTGAAGTACTGGTGAGCTAACTTCACATCGCATTCACCGAAGAATTTTTCGAGTTCTTCAAGGTTGTCGATTGTTTCGGCTTCTTCGATAAAGCCTTCGACCATATCTTTGATCTTATCGGAATAAATGTCTTCCTCAAGGATTGCTTCAAACACGGAAATATAGCTTTCACGGGTCTGTTCAAGTACGATTTTTTCCTGAGTCTCTTCATAGAGCTCATTGAGCTTTTCGTATGTCTCGATGCTTTCCATTTTTTCCTGTGCATCGGTGATAATGGCTTTAACTTCGTCGGAATAATTATCGGAGCCGAGCTTCTCATTATACTCGGCGGTCAT